>NZ_JBEXPB010000028.1:0-85674 GCF_040611795.1 Streptomyces sp. NPDC006529
CGTCTACTCCAACGGCGTCGTGCTCCTCGCGCTCGCCGCCATCGCCCTCATCGTCGCCTTCGACGCCGAGCTGACCCGTCTCATCCAGCTCTACACAACCCCTACCTGGTCGGCGGGACGCGGATCGTGGGCGGCGGGCCGACGGGGTACACCCGGCGGGCCCTCAATCGCCGGGCGGGCTTGATGTGGCTGGGCTCTGCGCTTGGCGGTCAGGGGGCCATTCCAGCCCGCCCGGCGTTTGAGGGCGCGCCGCAGGCGTGGCGGGTGCGGCGGCGCGGTGGCCGCTGTTGCCTCCGGCGGGCCCTCAATCGCCGGGCGGCTGGATTGGGCGGGGCTCGGCCTTTGGCGTCCGGTTGTGCGGCGGCGCTGTCAGCCCGCTCGGGGACATTCCAGCCCGCCCGGCGTTTGAGGGCGCGCCGCAGGCGGCGGTGGGGGCGATTTCAGCCTGCCCGGCGATTGAGGGCCCGCCGGAGGCAGGTAAGGGGGTCAGAAGGCCGGGCGTTCCGGGTCCAGGGTGGCCCGGCCCTCGGCGGGGGAGGACGCGGCGGCGAAGTGGCGGCGCGGGATCCGCCCCGCGCGACGGGCCAGCCGGCCCGCCGCCACGGCGTCCCGCATCGCCGCCGCCATCAGCACCGGCACCTGCGCCCGCGTCACCGCCGACGCCAGCATCACCCCCGCGCACCCCAGCTCCATCGCCAGCGCCGCGTCGGACGCCGTCCCGGCCCCCGCGTCCAGGATCACCGGCACCCCGGCCCGCTCGACGATGAGCTCGAAGTTGTGCGGGTTGCGGATGCCCAGCCCGGACCCGATCGGCGACCCCAGCGGCATGATCGCCGCACAGCCGACGTCCTCCAGCTTCCGCGCGAGGACGGGGTCGTCGTTCGTGTAGGGGAGGACCGTGAAGCCCTCGTCGACGAGGGTCTCGGCGGCGTCCAGCAGCTCGACGCCGTCGGGCAGCAGGGTCCGCTCGTCGGCGACCACCTCCAGCTTGACCCAGTCGGTGCCCAGCGCCTCCCGCGCCAGCCGCGCGGTCAGCACGGCCTCGCCCGCGGTGAAGCAGCCCGCGGTGTTCGGCAGGACGGCGATGCCGAGCCGGTCAAGGACGGACAGGACGGAGCCCTGGACCGTCGGGTCCAGGCGCCGCATCGCCACGGTGGTCAGCTGGGTCCCGGAGGCGGTCAGCGCCCGTTCCAGTACGTCGAGGCTGGGCGCACCGCCCGTGCCCATGATCAGGCGGGACGAGAAGGTCCGGTCGCCCAGGGTGAAGAGGTCGTCGTGGTCCTTGTCGTGGTCGTCGGCCATGGTCAGCCTCCCTGGACCGCGGTGAGGACCTCGACGCGGTCGCCGTGGTCCACCGCCGTGGCGGCCCACTGGCCGCGCGGGACCACGGTCTCGTTGAGCGCGGCGGCGACCCCCTTGGGGGCAGCGGTCAGCGTCGCGACGACAGCGTCCAGGGTGGTGCCGGCGGGGATCTCGCGGGGCTCGCCGTTGACGGAGATGACGCGGGCGGCGGAGGCGGCGCGGGGGCCGGAGGCGGTCATGCGGGGGACTCCTCGCGTACGGCGGAGAAACGGCGCGGGCTGAAGGGGCGGGCCACCTCGGGCAGCTCGCCCGTGGTCAGGACGTCGGCGAGTACGTCGCCGGTGACCGGGGTCAGCAGGACGCCGTTGCGGTAGTGGCCGGTGGCCAGGTGCAGCCCCGGCAGTTCGGTGGGGCCGAGCAGCGGGGCGTTGTCGGGGGAGGCGGGGCGCAGGCCCGCGCGGGTCTCGGTGAGCGGCAGCTCGGTGATCCCGGGGGCCAGCTCGTGCGCGTCGCGCAGCAGCTCGTACACCCCGCCCGCGGTGACGGTGGTGTCCCAGCCCAGTTCCTCGCTGGTTGCCCCGACGACGAGTTCGCCGTTCTCGCGCGGCACCAGGTAGACGTGGCTGCCGCGGACCACGGCCCGGACCGTCCGGGACAGGAACGGCGCGCGGGCGGGCGGCACGGTGAGCCGCAGCACCTGCCCCTTGACCGGCCGTACGGGAGGCAGCGCCCGCGGCGGTACGCCGTCCAGCCTGCCGCTGAGGCTGCCCGCCGCCAGCACCACCTGGTCGGCGGCGACCGAGATGCCGTCGTCGAGCAGCGCGCCCGCAGCGCGGTCGGCGGTGACGGTGAGCCGGGCGGCCTTCGCCCGGTGGAGGACGACCCCGGCCCGTTCGCAGGCGGCCAGCAGCGCGGCCGCGAGCTGCCGGGGGTCGACCTGGTGGTCGCCGTCCACGCGCAGCCCGCCGCGCACGCCCGGGGCCAGCATCGGCTCCAGCCGGCGGCACTCGCGGCCCGTCAGCCACTGGGATTCCAGGCCGCAGCGGCGCTGGAGGGCGTGCAGTTCGCGCAGGTGGACCCGGTCGTCGGCGTCGAGGGCGACGGCCAGGGTGCCGCAGGCGCGGTAACCGATGCCGAGGCCGCCGCTCGCGTCGGCGAGTTCCGCGGCGAAGGCCGGGTAGCGCTCGGCGGAGGCGAGGTTCAGGCCCAGCAGGGTCTCCTCGCCGTAGTGCAGCTCGGTGACGGCGGCGAGCATGCCGGCCGCGACCTGCGCCGCGCCGCCGCCGGGGGCCGGGTCGGCCAGTACGGTGCGCAGTCCGCGGCGGGCCGCCCGCCAGGCGGTGACCAGGCCGATGATGCCGCCCCCGATGACGAGGACATCGCATCCCCGGCCGGATTCTCCGTGAGAGTGCATGGGCGTCCAGCCCCTCCCTTCGCCGGCATGACCCGGATCAGGTTCGTACGGTCGGAGGCCGTCCAGCCTCCCTCTCAGCCCGGTGCGCCCGGACTCCCGCGATAGGTACGGTGGCCAGACTAACCCCGCCGCCGGGACCGGGTAAGCGGCCTCCCTGTTCCTGGCGGATCATCAGATGGTTAGGGTGGCGGTGTGAACGAGCAGACCGAGCAGACGTACGAGCGGGCGGACGGCCCGGTGGGCGAGCCGACGGACGGGCCCGGGGCCCCGCCCCCCGTGGTGATCGTCGGCGCCGGAATGGCCGGGGTGCAGACCGCCGTGGCCCTGCGGGAGCGGGGTTTCACCGGACCGGTGATCCTGCTCGGCGCCGAGCCCCACCAGCCCTACGACCGGCCCCCGCTCTCCAAGGCCGTCCTCCTCGGCAAGGCCGAGGGCGCCGCCTTCGAGGTGGACTTCGCCGGCCTGGAGATCGACCTGCGGCTCGGCGTCGAGGTCACCGCGCTGCGCGCCGCCGACCACGCCCTCGACACCACCGCGGGCGAGGTGGCCTACGGCGTCCTGGTCCTGGCCACCGGCGCCGAGCCGCTCACCCTCCCCGGCACCGAGGGGGTGCCCGGCGTCCACCTGCTGCGCACCCTCGACGACGCCGAGCGGCTGCGCCCGGTGCTGGCCGCCGCACCCGAGGCCGTGGTGGTCGGCGCGGGCTGGATCGGCGCCGAGTTCGCCACCGCCGCCCGCGGGGCGGGCTGCGCCGTCACCGTGGTCGAGGCCGCCGACCGGGTCCTCGCCGGGGCCCTGCCCGCCGAGGTCGCCGCGCCCATGGCCGCCTGGTACGCCGGGGCCGGGGTCCGCCTGATCACCGGCGCCCGGGTCGCCGGGATCGAACCGGGCGCCGCCGGAGCCCCCGGCCGGGTGCTGCTCGCCGACGGCGGCGAACTGCCCGCCGCCGCCGTGGTCGTCGGCATCGGCGCCCGCCCCGCCACCGGCTGGCTGGCCGGGACCGGCGTCGAGCGCGGCAGCGACGGCTCGGTCACGGCCGACGCCCACCTGCGGACCTCGCTGCCCGACGTGTACGCCGTCGGCGACTGCGCCTCCTTCCCGTCCGCGCGCTACGGCGCGCGGCTCCTCGTCCACCACTGGGACAACGCCCTGCAGGGCCCGCGCACGGTCGCCGCCAACATCCTGGCCGCCTTGGCCGGGGAACCCCCCGCCGTCTACGACCCCGTCCCGTACTTCTGGTCCGAGCAGTTCGGCCGCTTCGTCCAGTACGCGGGCCACCACGCCGCGGCCGACACCCTGCTGTGGCGCGGCGACCCGGCGGACGACGCCTGGTCGGTGTGCTGGCTGCGCGCGGGGGTGCTGGTGGCGGTGCTCGCCGTGGGGCGCCCGCGCGATCTCGCCCAGGGCCGCAAGCTCATCGAGTCGGGGGCGCCGGTGGACCCGGCGAAGGCCGCGGACCCGGCCGTTCCGCTGAAATCGGCCGTCCTGTGACCGGGACCGGGCGGGGTTCCCGCAGGGTCCGCGGGCCCCGCGGGAACCCCGCCCGGCCCGCCCGACTACCGGCTGTCAGTCCTGGATGGCAGGCTTGTCCTCGTGACCGAGATTGACGCAAAGATCGAAAAGCTCGTCCCTGCCTGGCTCTACCTCCCCGACATCGCGGAGATGCTCGGCATCGAGGTGACCAAAGTCCGGCAGATGGTGAAGGAAGGCCAGCTCATCGCGGTGCGCCGCGGGGAGAACCGCTCCCTCCAGGTGCCGGCCGCCTTCATCGACGGCGACAAGGTGGTCAAGGGTCTCGTCGGCCTGCTGACCGTGCTGCGGGACGACCGCTTCACCGACGAAGAAATCCTGGAGTGGCTGTTCACCGCCGACCCCACCCTGCCCGGCACCCCCGTGCAGGCCCTGAGCGAGAATCGCGGCACGGAGGTAAAGCGCCGCGCTCAGGCGCTCGCCGTCTGACCTGATCCGCTCCACGTGGTGTGCGGGCCCGCCCGGGCCCGTACGCCACGGCCACCCCGGGGGTTCTCCCATGCAGCAGCTGTCCGATGCCCGGCTCTACCTGTGCACGGACGCCCGCAAGCGGCAGGGCGACCTCCCCGCGTTCCTCGACGCCGTCCTCGCGGGCGGCGTCGACATCGTCCAGCTGCGCGACAAGGGCATGGAAGCGGGCGAGGAACTCGAACACCTCCAGGTCTTCGCCGAAGCCGCCCGGCGCCACGGCAAGCTCCTCGCCGTCAACGACCGCGCCGACGTGGCCCATGCCATCGGCTCCGACGTCCTGCACCTGGGCCAAGGTGACATCCCGGTGCCCGCCGCCCGCGCCATCCTCGGCGCCGGCGTGCTGATCGGCCGCTCCTGCCACGCCGAGGCCGAGGTGGACGCCGCCGTCGCCGAAACCGGCGTCGACTACTTCTGCACCGGCCCCTGCTGGCCCACCCCGACCAAGCCCGGCCGTCACGCGCCCGGGCTCGGCCTGGTCCGGTACACCGCCTCGCTCGCCCAGGACCGCCCCTGGTTCGCCATCGGCGGGATCGACGCCGGGAACCTGGACGAGGTGCTCGACGCGGGCGCCGAGCGGGTCGTGGTCGTCCGCGCGATCACCGAGGCCACCGACCCGGGCGCGGCCGCCGCGGACCTCGCGAAGCGGGTTCGCGCGCGCCTGGGCTGAGCGCCCCGGCCGTCGGCCCGGCAAGGTCCGGTCCCGCCGGTCCCGGCGAGCCCCGGACCCGCCCCGGCCGCCCCGACCGTCCAAAAATCTGTCCAATCCATGGACGCCGCTTCGGTCGGCGCAAGGGCGCGTCTAACCTGCGCACATGGCCCTTGGTACCGCTTCCACCCGCCCGGACCGCGCGCGCACCGTCCGCGACATCCTCGCGTCCGGCAAGTCGTCGTACTCCTTCGAGTTCTACGCGCCCCGGACCGAGCAGGGGGAGCGCAGCCTCTGGAACGCCCTGCGCCGCATCGAGGCCGTCGCCCCGAGCTTCGTCTCGGTGACCTACGGAGCGGGCGGTTCGACCCGCGGGGGCACCGTCAAGGCGACCGAGCGGATCGCCGCCGACACCACCTGCACCCCGGTCGCGCACCTCACGGCCGTCGACCACTCGGTCGCCGAGCTGCGCCACGTGCTGGGCCAGTACGCCGACGCCGGGATCCGGAACATGCTCGCGCTGCGCGGCGACCCGCCCGGCGACCCGCTCGGCGAGTGGATCGAGCACCCCGAGGGCGTGCTGTACGCCGCCGACCTGGTCCGGCTGATCAAGGAGTCCGGCGACTTCTGCGTCGGCGTCGCGGCCTTCCCCGAGATGCACCCGCGGTCCCTCGACTGGGACACGGACATCCGGCACTTCGTGGACAAGTGCCGTGCGGGCGCCGACTATGCGATCACACAGATGTTCTTCGATCCGGAGAACTACCTGCGGCTGCGCGACCGGGTGGAGAAGGCGGGCTGCGAAACCCCGATCATCCCTGAAGTCATGCCTGTTGTGAACGTGCGGACCCTGGACCGGCTGCCGGAACTGAGCAACGCGGTCTTCCCCGCGGAGTTGAAAGAGCGCATGCTCGCCGTCAAGGACGATCGCGCCGCTGTACGCTCCATTGGCATCGAGTTCGCCACGGAGTTCTGCGCGCGGCTGCTGTCCGAAGGCGTTCCCGGACTGCACTTCATCACGCACAACTCCACGGCGACGCTGGAGATCTACGAGAACCTGGGCCTGCACCAGCGGGCCTGAACGGCCGTACCCGTGGGCGGCCTACCCGAGAGGGGCCATGCATGGGAATGACGGTCCTCTACATCGCGTTCGGATTCGTCGCGCTGTGGCTGCTTGCCGAGGTACTGCTCCAGTACAAGGCCAGGCTGCGCTGGAGGCTGCTCGCCTTCACCGGCTTCGTGGGCGTGGTCGTCGGGGTGATGCTGCCCTCGGTGCTGGTCATCGCGGCCGGCGCGACCGCCTTCGCGGTCGGCCAGACCCTGGTGACGCTCTCCTTCCGCAAGGGCTTCGTGGCCGGCTGGGCGCTGCGCCGGGGCGGGGCGCCCGTACGGACCGCCTCCAAGCGGCGGCGCGGGGCCGGCGGCGCACAGCGCGAGCCCGCCCTCGAGGTGAGCGACCTGGAGTACGGGCCCACCGCGTCCGGTCCGGACGACGCCGACGACACCGGAGCGGACCGCGACGCCTTCCACGGCGGGGACCGGGACGCCGCGGCCGCGCACCGGGACGAGCAGCCGGGACCGTACGGCGCCCAGCCGACCGAGGCCTTCGCCTCCCCCTTCGCAGCGGCCGGTCAGCAGGACGCGCACCCGCAGGACGCCCAGCAGTACGCGGCCTACTACGACCCGCAGTTCGCCCCGGCGCAGGACGGCCACCCGCAGCAGTCGCAGCAGCAGTACCAGGGCGACGGGTACGACTACCACACCGGCTATCCGGTGGCCGGGGACCAGCAGGTGTACGCCGCCTACTCCGACCCCTACATCGGCACGGGCGGCAGCGCCCAGCCCGCGCAGTACGCGGACTACGCGCCGTACGCCGACCCGTACGCCGCCCAGAACCAGGCGGCGCAGCAGCAGTACTCCATGGACACCCCGCCCGGCGGCGTGTGGGTGCCGCAGCAGCGCTACACCGAGCCGGACCCCCAGCAGCAGGGGCAGCACCCCGACCCGGCGGATCCGCAGCAGCCCTACCCGTACCCGTACCCGGGCACGGGGGACCACGAGCCGTACCGCTACTGACGGCCGGGCGCCCGGCGGCCGGGGCGCCGGCTCAGCGGGAGCCGCGGAAACCGGCCCCCTCCACGATCAGGCCCGCCACCAGGGCCCCCGTCATCCCGGCGTGCGCCAGTCCGCCGCCGGGGTGGGCCCAGCCGCCCGCCAGGTACAGGCCCGGCAGGGCGGTCGCGTTCGCGGGGTAGAGCATGCGCCCGCCCGCCCCCGCGAGGGCGGGCGGCGGAACCGCGCCGTCCACCGCGCCCGTGTCCTGCGCGATGTCCGCCGGGGTGCGCGCCTCCTGCCACAGCAGCCGCTCCCGCAGCCCGGGAACCGCCCGCTCGGCCGCCGCGAGCAGCTCCGCGTCCGGTGTCCCGGCGACGGTGCACGCGGCGCTCACGGTGACCGCCTCGTGGTCCGCGTCGGGCCGGGTGGCCGGGTCGTCGGGGCGCAGCACCGTGACGGGCCGGGTTCCGCGGGAGTGCACCACGGTGCGGTGGACGGCGTCCCCGGGGCGGGGGCCGCGCAGCGCGAGGAAGAGGGTGCTGCGGCTCAGGGCCTCCGTGCGCGGGGGCACCGAGTCCGCCGGCCAGGGCCGGGCGCCCGGCAGCAGCGGGACCAGGAGCCCGCGGGGATCGGCCCCGCAGACCACCGCGTCCGCCGCCACCCGGGTCCCGTCCTCCAGCAGCACCCCGGCCGCCCGGCCGTCGTGCTCCAGCACCTCCCGGACCGGGGCGCCGAAGCAGAACTCCACCTTCCGCTCCCGGCAGCGCTCGTACACGGCGGTGGCCAGCTCCCGCAGGCCCCCGCGGACGTACCAGCTGCCGAAGGTCTGCTCCATGTACGCGAGCACCGCGGCGGCGGCGGGCGCGGTGCGCGGGTCGGCCCCGTGCCCGAGGACCATGGCCTCCAGCAGCGTCGCCAGCGGCCCGCCCAGCTCCCGCCCGGCCATCTCGGCCAGCGTCGGCGGCCGGCGGCGCAGCAGCCCGCTGCCGCGCAGCGCGGGGTAGGGGTCGCGGCCCAGTACCCGCCAGTCGGGGCGCAGCGGCTCCTCCAGCAGAGGGCGTCGGGTGGCGTCCCAGGCGTCGCGCGCGCGGCCCAGGACGGCGTTCCAGCGGTCCCCGGAGCCCGCGCCGAAGGCCCGGTCGAGGACGGCGGCGACCCCGCCGCGCGAGGCGCCCGGCAGGGTGACCCCGGCGCCGTCGGCCATCAGGTGCCGGGCGGCCGGGTCCACCTGGATCAGCTCGGCGCACTCCTCCAGCGGGCGCTTGCCGGTCTTGACGAAGAGATCGCGGTAGACGGCGGGCAGGTGCAGCAGACCCGGTCCGGTGTCGAAGGAGAAACCGTCGCGCTCGAAGCGCCCCACCGCGCCGCCGTAGGTCGCCGAGCGCTCGTACACCGTCACCCGGTGGCCCGCCACCGCCAGCCGGGCGGCCGTCGCCATCGCGCCCATCCCGGCGCCGGTCACCGCAATTCGTGCCATGCGCCCGACCCTACCGAGTCACCCCGGTGGGCCCGTCGTCGAGGCCCGGACCAGGCGCTTCTCCTCGCGCCGCTGCGCGCGGCGGCGCAGGAAGCGGCGGATCCGGGTCCACAGGTAGAGCAGCATCGCGAGCCCGATCAGCAGCAACACGCCCGCGATGACAGCGGCGGCCTGCGGATTGAACATGGCGAAGGTGACGATCCCGCCGACGCCGAGGTCCTCGGCCGTGCTGAGCGCGATGTTCGTGAACGGCTCGGGCGAGGTGTTCACGGCCATCCGGGTGCCGGCCTTGACGAAGTGGCTGGCCAGCGCGGTGGATCCGCCGACCGCCCCGGCGGCGATGTCGGAGAGCGAACCGCTCTGCCCGGCCAGCAGCGCCCCGACGACGGCCCCGGAGACGGGGCGGATGACGGTGTGCACGGTGTCCCAGAGCGAGTCCACGTACGGGATCTTGTCGGCGACGGCCTCGCAGAGGAACAGGACGCCCGCGACCACCAGGACGTCGGTGCGCTGGAGTGAAGCGGGCACCTCGTCGGTGAGCCCGGTCGCGCCGAAGATGCCGAGCAGCAGGACCACGGCGTAGGCGTTGATCCCGCTGGCCCAGCCGCTGGTGAAGACCAGGGGGAGGACACTCACCCGGTCATCATGCAGCACGCGGCCCGGCCGGGCGGGCCAACCCGCGGAGCGGGGGCCGCGGGCCGGTCGCCCGGAGACGGGTGAGGGGACGGACGCCGACCGGCGTCCGTCCCCTCACCCCTGTGTCCTGCGGGGGCCCGCTGCTACTGGCCCTGCTGGCCCTGCTCGTCACGGCGGCGCTGCCAGCGCTGCTCGATCCGGTTCATCATGCTCCGGCGCTGCCGGCTCTGGCCGCGGCCCAGATCACCGGCACCGCCGGTGACGGACTGCTCGCCGGGTTTGGGCGCTTTGCGCCATCCGGTGACGGCGAGAACCGCACAGCCGAGCATGACGAGGAACCCCACCACGCTGACCCAGATCAGGTTCTGCGCGACCATTCCGGTCATGAGGAGCGCGATACCCACCAGAAAGCCTGCGACCGCCTGGTAGACCCGTCGCCGGGTGTACGTACGCAGCCCGCTTCCCTCAAGCGCTGTCGCGAACTTGGGATCTTCGGCGTACAGCGCTCGCTCCATCTGCTCGAGCATGCGCTGCTCGTGCTCCGAGAGCGGCACGGGAGTCCTCCTCATCCGTCGGTCGCGCGGGGTAGCGACCGGGGGTCCCCTCCAGGATAGGCAGGGAATCGCCCCCGTGAAACCCGCCCCTCTGCGCCATTTCGCCAAACCGTACCGTTGTAAGGGCGGTCGTTGAGGCGCTTATTCCCCATTGGCCCGTCCACCATGCCGGGCGGTGTCCCCCGATCATACGGGGCCGACCGGCTGAACGGGGTGTTCCGCGAGGTACTCCGTCGGCGACAGCGCCGCAGATCAGACCCGCTTCTCGCCCAGGACGTGCAGTTGCGTGGCGACCGCGTGGAAGGCGGGCAGTTCGGCCGCGGCCTCCTCCAGGCGCAGCAGGGCCTCGACGGCTCCGGGCTCGGTGTCCACGAGGACGCCGGGCACCAGGTCCGCGAAGATCCGGACCCCGTGCACGGAGCCGACGTCGAGGCCCGCTCCACCGCACAGTTCGGTGAGCTGGTCGGCGGTGAACCGGCGCGGCACCGGGTCGCCCGCGCCCCAGCGCCCCGCGGGGTCGGTCAGGGCCGTGCGGGCCTCGGTGAAGTGCCCGGCCAGCGCGCGGGCCAGGACGGCTCCGCCCAGGCCGGCGCCGAGCAGGCTGAGGATGCCGCCGGGGCGCAGCGCGGCGACCGTGTTGGCGACGCCCTCGGCCGGGTCGTCGACGTACTCCAGGACGCCGTGGCACAGCACCACGTCGTAGGCCTCGCGGTCGACGACGTCGAGCAGGCCCTGGGCGTCGCCCTGGACCCCGCGCACCAGATCGGCGACACCCGCCTCCGCGACCCGGCGCTCCAGCCCGAACAGCGCGTTCGGGCTGGGGTCGACCACGGTCACGCGGTGGCCGAGCCGGGCCACGGGGACGGCGAACTTGCCGGTGCCGCCGCCGGTGTCCAGTACGTCGAGCACGTCCCGCCCGGTCGCCTTGGCCCGGCGCTCCAGAGCGTCCTTGAGGACCTCCCACACCACGGCGGTGCGGAGGGAGGCGCGGGGGCGGGAAGTGTCCGACACGGCTGATGACTCCTCGGCGCGGAAAGGGTGAGCGGTCAGGGACCCACCCTATGGCCTCCGCCGCCCGCCGCCCCCGCCGGTCGGCCGGGTCATCCCAGCTCGGGACGGTCCGGCCGGGGCCCCGGCAGAAGCGGCTGGAGCGACAGCATCCGCTCGACCAGGCGCAGGAACATGGCGGTGGCACGCACCAGGTCGTCCGCGTCCCGGCTGCTCGCCGCGTCCGCTATGCCCGCCTCGGCCCGGGCCCGGCGGGCGGCGCCGGAGGCGAAGTGGGTGCTCCACTCGGCCAGCTCGGGGGCGACCTGGGGGAGCACCTCCCAGGCGCTGCGTATCGGGGGCCGGCGGCGCGGGTGCGCGGCCTCGGGCTGCCCGCGCGCGGCGAGCACGGCCGCGGCGGTGCGCAGGGCGGCGAGGTGGGCGGTGGCGTACCGCTCGTTGGGCTGCGGCAGCATCGCCGCCTCCGCGAGCCCGCGCCGGGCCTTGTCGAGCAGCTCGACGGCGGCCGGAGGGGCACCCGACGAGCGCAGGACGGGATGGACAGGGGACGGGGACGGTGTGGCCATGACGAACCTCCTGTCGTTGCGTGGAGCGTGCCGTGGTGCCTTGTGCTTCCTGCTTCCTGCTTCGTTTTGCCCGCCGGTGACCCGGTGCCAGGGCGCCGTGCTGCGTGGCGTCTTGGTGTCGGGGCACCCGCGCAATGCGTGCTTCTGCCCTCCATCGTGAAGGCACCCACTGACAATCGCTCTGACCAGCAGCTTTCCCCACATCGGCGGCATAACACCCCCCGGATGTGCGGTCGGTGGGCCGATGCTGGTACTTTTTGAACTGACCAGTCAGTTCAAAAAGAGGGGGAGGGTGTGGACAGCCCGCACGGAGCGGCCGTCACGGCCGAGAACTTCGGACTCAAGGGCCCGCGCGGCTGGGTCTTCCGAGGGGTGTCGCTCGACGCCCCGGCCGGTTCGCTGATCGCCGTCGAAGGGCCCTCCGGCAGTGGCCGGACCTGCCTGCTCCTCGCGCTCACCGGCCGGATGAAGACCACCGAGGGATCCGCCGAGATCGCCCGCCACCGGCTGCCGAAGAAGATGGCCGCGGTCCGCCGCATCGCCGCCCTCGGCCCGGTCCCCGGGGTCACCGACCTCGACCCCGCGCTCACCGTCGCCGAGCAGCTGCGCGAGGGCGCCCTGCTCCAGCGCCGCTACGAGGGACCCCTGCGCGCCCTGCTGCGCCCCCGCGCGGAGCGCGCCTCGGGCGCCCAGGTCCGCATCGACGCCGCGCTGGCCGCCGTCGGACTGCGCCTGGAGACCCTGCCCAAGGGCCCGCGCACCTCCGTGCGCGACCTGGAGCGGCTGGAGGCGCTGCGGCTGTCCGTGGCCATCGCCCTGCTCGGCGGCCCCCGGCTGCTGGCCGTCGACGACACCGACCTCAAGCTGTCCGGCGCCGAGCGCGAGGAGGCCTGGACGCTGCTGCGGCACATCGCCGACTCCGGCACCACGGTCCTCGCGGTGTGCAGCGAGGCACCCGCCGGCGCGGTGGTCCTGCGGACGGGCGAAACCGGTACCCCGGTCCCGTCCGAGACCACGGACACCCCGCAGACCACCGGCACCGCCGGCAGCGAGGCGGACGCCACCGACACCGCCGCCACCGAGACGGACACCACCGACACGAAGGGGGAGGCGGATGCGCTCGCCGAAACTCGCCGCGCTTGAGCTGAAGCGGTTCGGACGGGGGAAGCTGCCCGCCGCCGCGCTCGTGGCCCTCCTCCTGCTGCCGCTGCTCTACGGCGCCCTGTACCTCTGCTCGTTCTGGGACCCGTACAGCCGCCTCGACAAGCTGCCCGTCGCGCTCGTCAACGACGACAAGGGCGCCGACGCGGCCGGCAAGCACATCGACGCGGGCGGCGAGATCACCAAGAAGCTGCGCCAGAGCAAGACCTTCGAGTGGCACGAGGTCGGCTCCGACGAGGCGGCCAAGGGCCTGGAAAAGGGGACGTACTACCTCTCCCTCACCATGCCCGCCGACTTCAGCCGGAAGATCGCCTCCAGCTCCGGTGAGGACCCCACCACCAGCGCCCTCCAGGTCCGCACCAACGACGCGAACAACTACATCGTCGGGTCGATCTCGCGCACCGTCTTCGCCGAGGTCCGCTCCGCCGCGTCCGCCAACGCCTCCCGCGGGTTCCTCGACAAGATCTTCGTCTCCTTCTCCGACCTGCACGACAAGACGGCCGAGGCCGCCGACGGCGCCGACAAGCTCAAGGACGGCGCCGGAAAGGCCAAGGAGGGCGCCAAGGACCTCGCCGACGGCCTGGACACCGCCAAGGAGAAGACCGGCGAACTGGCGGGCGGGATCAAGAAGCTCGACACCGCCGCCGGCCAGCTGGAGACGGGTACGAAGGACCTCGCGTCCGGCACCCAGGCTCTCGCCGACAAGGTCCACGGCGCCGCCGACAAGGCGCGCCCGCTGGTCAAGGACCCCAAGCAGCTCTCGGACACCGCCGAACTGGTCGCCGACACCGCGCGCACGGTCAACAACCACCTCGACACCTTCGCCAAGAAGGCGCCCGACGCCGCGCGGGTGACCCAGCGCGTCTCCACGGGCGCCGCCTCGGTCTACGCCGACGTCTGCACCAAGGCCACCGGCCCCCAGCCCGCCTCCTGCCCGCAGCTGAAGAAGGTCAAGGACGACGCGGCCGAGGCCGCCGAGCTGACCTCCGACGTCAACACGCTGGTCAAGGACGCGGGCGGCGACCTGGGCAAGCTCAAGGGCCAGCTGACCACCCTGGAGACGCAGGCCCGCGACCTCGCCGCCAAGGCCCCGGCGCTCTCGTCGGACCTCGACGCGGCCGTCGCGAAGGTCGACGCCCTCAACACCGGCGCCCACAAGGTCGCCAAGGGCACGGCCCAGCTGCACACCGGTCTCGGCACCGCAGCCACCGGCTCCAGCGGCCTGGAGACCGGCGTGGGCAAGCTCGGTGACGGCGCCCACACCCTCGACGGCGGCATGTTCAAGCTCGTCGACGGTACGGGCGACCTCGCCACCGGCCTGCACGACGGCGTCGGCAAGATCCCCGACTACGACCAGCCCCAGCGCGACGCCCGGACCCAGGTCATGGCCGACCCGGTCAAGCTCGCCAACGAGTCCCTGCACAAGGCGCCCAACTACGGCACCGGCTTCGCCCCGTACTTCATCCCGCTCTCCCTCTGGGTCGGCGCGATGGTCGCGTACATGCTGATCGCCCCGCTCAACAAGCGGGCGCTCGCCGCCGGGGCCTCGTCCTGGCGGATCGCGCTGGCGGGCTGGCTGCCGGTGGCCGGGCTCGGCATCGTCCAGGTGGGCGCGCTGATGTCCGTACTGCACTGGGGCCTCGGCCTGGAGATGGCGCGCCCCGCCCTCACCCTCGGCTTCCTCGCCGTGGTGACCGCCTGCTTCGCGGCGATCGTGCAGTGGCTGAACGCCAAGTTCGGGGCGGCCGGGCGGATCCTCGTCCTCGTCGTCCTGATGCTCCAGCTGACCTCGGCGGGCGGCACCTACCCCGTCCAGACCAGCCCCGGCTTCTTCGGCTGGATCCACCCCTACCTGCCGATGTCGTACGTCGTCGAGGGCCTGCGCCGGCTGATCACCGGGGGCGACCTCGCCCCCGTCTGGACCGGCTTCGCCGTCCTGGCCGCCTTCACCGTCGGCGCCCTCGCCCTCACCACGCTCGCCGCCCGCGGCAAGCAGGTGTGGTCGATGTCCCGGCTGCACCCCGACCTGAGCCTGTAGGAGAGCGGGGACCTGTGAGAATCAGCGCCATGGACAGCAGCAGCACCGGCACAGGCACCGGTACCGGCACCGGCCGACGCCAGGCCACGCGGCAGAAGCTCTACGAAGCGGCCGTCACCCTCATCGCCGAACAGGGGTTCTCCGCGACCACGGTCGACGAGATCGCCGAACGGGCGGGCGTCGCGAAGGGCACGGTCTACTACAACTTCGCGAGCAAGACCGACCTCTTCGAGGAGCTGCTGCGGCACGGCGTGGGGCTGCTGACCGCCTCGCTGCGGACCGCCGCCGAGGAGACCGAGGCGCGCGGCGGCACCCGGGTCGAGGCGCTCGACCAGATGATCCGGGCCGGGCTCGTCTTCATCGACCGCTACCCGGCCTTCACCCAGCTGTACGTCGCCGAACTCTGGCGGACCAACCGGGCCTGGCAGTCCACCCTCATGGTGGTCCGGCAGGAGGCGGTGGCGGTGGTGGAGACGGTACTGCGGGAAGGGGTCGAGCGGGGCGAACTCAGCGCGGAGATCGACGTGCCGCTGACGGCGGCCGCGATGGTCGGGATGGTGCTGGTGGCCGCGCTGGACTGGCAGTCCTTCCAGAGCGAGCGGTCGATCGACGACGTGCACTCGGCGCTGTCGCTGCTGCTGCGGGGGCGGGTCAGCGGGAGCCGGTGACCCGGTCGGCGGTGTCCGGCCGGCGAGCCGGGCGCGTAGAACTGAGTATCCGTACCCAGGTGCGGCGGCGCGGAAGCTGAGTACGCGCGCGGATGGGCCGGCCCATGGGGCGGCCGCAGAATGGGTGCGACGGACGGGGCCCCGGCCCGCACCGCGGACACGGGGCCGCGGAGCGGGGCGGGGATCCTGCCGCCGAGTGCGGGGCGGGGGGCCCGGCAGTCGGAGCGGTGCGCCGGTGGGGTGGGCTCGGGGGGATCGAGCCCACCCCACCGGCGTCTCCACGTGCGTCCCCCCTGCGGGGGCAATTCCAGCCGCCCGGCGTTTGAGGGCCCGCGCCGGAGGCGTTCACGGGGGGTGGGGGTTGGCGGCCTGGTGGCCGTTGCCTCCGGCGGGTCCTCAAACGCCGGACGGGCTGGAGGGGGTGGCCCCACGGGGCATTTCAGCCTGCCCGGCGTTTGAGGGCACCCGCCGCCGGGTCAGGTGCGGCGGGGGCGGAGGCGCTGCGTCAGGGTGGTGGCGCGCTGCGTCAGGGCGGACCACTGCGCCGCGGCGGCGCGGGTGAGGCGGGCCGCGGAGCGGGGGGCCACGAGGGCGCGCAGGCGGGTCGGGCGGGAGACCGCGGCCAGGAGGGCCCGGCGGGCCGCCAGGACGTCCGGGGCCAGGTCGTGCGCCGGGGGCGCCGCGGACGGGGGCGCGTACAGCACGCGTTCCACCGCCCCCGCGACCCGGTGCACGGCCTCCGCCGCACCCGCATCCGCTTCCAGCCGCCCCCGCCGCACGATGCGCCCCGCCGCAGCCCGCGGCGACAGCGCCCCGTCGGGCACGATGCCGACGTCCCACGCCGCGTCCCCGAGCTCCCGCCAGGCCTCCAGCGGGTCCCCGGAGCGCAGCCGCCGCCCCCGTACCCGGCTCCGCCACAGCAGCGGCAGCAGGGGCAGGGCGATCAGGACCGCCCCCAGCGCGGCCCAGCCGAGGACCGCCCCGGCCGAGACGCCCCCGTCACCCGACCCGGCGCCCGCGCCCGCCGCCGCGTCCCCGCACTCGCCGAGCCGCTTCTGCTGCGGCGGGCAGTCCTGGGACGCGGAGGGGGCCGGGACCGGGGCCGAAGCGGACGCCGACGGCAGCGCCGCCGGGGCGGACGGCTGCGCGACGGGCGTGTCCGGCCGGGTGTACGCGGGCGCCGTCCCCCGCTGCGGGGTCGGCTCGAAGCGGGTCCAGCCCACCCCCTCGAAGTACAGCTCGGGCCACGCGTGCGCGTCCCGCATGGTCACGACGACGCTGCCGTCGGTCTGCCGGGTGCCCGGCGCGAAGCCGACCGCGACCCGGGCCGGGATCCCCAGCGAGCGGGCCATCGTCGCCATCGAGAAGGAGAAGTGGATGCAAAAGCCCCGCTTGTCCGCCAGGAACCGGGCGATGGCCTGCGAGCCGCTGCCCGAGGCGACCTTGGTGTCGTAGGTGAAGCCGCCGTCGACGGCGAAGTAGTCCTGGAGCTTCACGGCCTTCGCGTAGTCCCCGCGCGCCCCCTGGGTGACCTTGCGGGCCGTTTCCGAGACCACCGCCGGCAGGTTGTCCGGCAGTCGGGTGTTCTCGCCGAGGACGCTCGGCGCGGCGGCCGGGGCCGCCGCGAGCTGGTCGGCCGTCGGCCGCAGCTCGACACTGCGCACCGTGTACTGCGCGCCCTGGGCGTTCTGGTACTTGTCCTTGCCGAGCTGCTCGCCGACCAGGGTCCGCCCCACCGGCTCGAACCGCCAGCGCCCGCGCACCTCCACGGCCGTCGCCGGGTAGGGCATCGGCAGGTAGCGCTGCGCGTAGGTGTCGGACGCCGAGATGCTCGTGCGGATCTCGCCGGAGCCTTCCCGCAGCTCCCGGCTCAGCCCCGGCGGGTCCGGCAGCCGCTGCGGGACGTCGCTCAGCGGGCGCGCGGACGCCTCCCACTTGACCCCGTCGAACTGGTCGAGGGAGAGGATCCGCAGGTACTGGTCGGAGAGTTCCCGGCTGTCCGTGCGGTACTTCAGCACCTCGCGGTTGTCCTGCGTGTTGAGGCTGTCCTGGAGGGCCACGAGCGGGTTGACCGCCTGCGTGACCCCGGTGCCCTGGCCCGCGCCGCCCGAGCCGCCGCCCTGGGAGTCCAGCAGGCCGCTGCTCATCGAGGGCAGCGCCACCGGGACCGCGAGGGCGAGCCCGAGGGCGACCGCGCCGATCCGCCGCCCGGTGCGGACGGGGGCCAGCGGCCGGCTCCCGGCGCCCGGGCCCGTACGGGGGGCGCCCCCGCCCGGGGCCGCGCCGCCGAAGACCCGGCCCCACTGGGCCAGCCGGTCCCGGCTCTCGGCCAGGAGCAGCAGCAGGTAGCCGCAGCCCGACAGGACGAACCACAGCCAGGACGCGCCGCCCCCGCCGTTCAGGCCGGCGGCCACCGAGTACAGGGCGAGCAGCGGCAGCCCGGCCGCCGCGGCGGCCCGCGCGGTCACCGCCAGCATGTCCACCAGCAGCCCGATCAGCAGGACCCCGGAGATCAGCAGCAGCCGGATGCCCTCGGTCAGCGGCGCGGGCAGCGCGAACTCGCCGACGTCGCGCAGCCCCTGCCCGTACAGCCCGCCGAAGTCGGTGACCAGGTACGCGAGCGGCCCCGAGCCGGTCGAGGCGCCCTTCCCGGCGAAGAGCAGCAGGAGCAGGAGCAGGCTCACCAGCAGCTGCGCGGCCACCGTCAGCGGGCGCGCCAGCGGCACCCGCCGGGCCCCCGCGCCGACCGCGCTCTGGACGGCGGCCAGCGCCGCGGCCTGGAAGATCCAGGTCGTCGGATGGACCAGTGGCAGCAGGGCGCCCGAGGTGAGCATGGTCGCCAGCAGCGCGTAGAGGGTCAGTCTCGCCCGGCCGCTCATGGCCTGCCTCCGGAGGTGTTCATGTCGTGGCCCTGGTCCTGGCCGTGCCCGGTGCCCGCCTGCCGCCAGAGGTCGGCGAAGGCGGTGCCGGGGGGCACGGCGACCGCGGTCCAGCCCGCGTCGCGCAGCTGCCGCAGCCGGTCGGCCAGGGGGGTGGGCGCCGCCGCGGACGGCCCGGTGGACGGCCCCTCGGGCGCCGCCAGCGGGTCGGCCCAGGCGTCGGTGTCGATGACGAAGGCGATCGCGCCCCCCGACCGGCCGCGCATCTTGGCGGCCATCGCGGTCTGTACGTCGTCCAGCTCGCCGAAGAAGGCGACGAGCAGCCCGTCGTGGCCGGCCCGCACCTGGTCGTGGGCGCGCGAGAGTCCGGCCCCGTCGGAGTGCCCGACGATCGCGAGGGTGTCCATCATCAGCCCGGCCGCCTCGGCGGACTCGTGGCCGCCGGAGGAGAAGCCGCCCGCGCCCTCGCCGGGCACCGAGTTCCCGGTGTCGGTGAGCAGCCGGACGGAGAAGCCCCGCTCCAGCAGGTGCACCAGCGCGGAGGCGGCGCCGGAGACGGCCCATTCGAAGGCCGAGTCGGGGCCCGCGCCCTCGTAGGCGAGGCGGCGGGTGTCCAGCAGCACGGTCGCCCGGCTGCGCTGCGGCTGCTCCTCGCGGCGCACCATCAGCTCGCCGTAGCGGGCGGTGGAGCGCCAGTGGACGCGGCGCAGGTCGTCGCCCTGCCGGTAGCCGCGCGGGATCACGTCGTCGTCCCCGGCGAGCGCGAGGGCGCGCAGGCTGCCGTCGCCGTAGCCGGAGGACTCCCCGGCCAGGCGTACGGGCGGCAGGGGCTCGGTGCGCGGGATGACGGTGAGGGTGTCGTAGGTGCTGAACGAGCGGGTCAGCTCGACCAGCCCGAAGGGGTCGGCCAGCCGCAGCTGGAGCGGCCCCAGGGGGTAGCGCCCGCGCAGGTCGGAGCGGACCCGGTAGGACACCTCGCGCCGGCCGCCCGGTTCCATCCGGTCCAGGACGAAGCGGGGCCGGGGCCCGAGCACGTAGGGCACCCGGTCCTGGAGCATCAGCAGGCCCGTGGGCAGCCGGGAGGCGTTGTCCATCCGCAGCTGCACCCGGGCCTCGGCGCCCGCGGGCACGCGCATCGGGGTCAGCCGGCGGCTGCCGGAGACCCGGTAGCGGGTCCGGTGCAGGGCGTAGACGCAGATCAGCGGCAGGACGGCGAGCAGCAGCCCGACGCGCAGCAGCTCGGCCTGGCCGAGGACGTAGGCGCACAGGGCGGCGGCGATGCCCGCGGCCAGGAAGGACCGGCCGCGGGTGGTGAGCCCGGAGAGCGCCGCGCGCACCCCGGGTCCCTCGCCGGCACCGCCAGGGGTACCGGCGGCCATCAGAAGCTCCGGGCGCCGGCGCCCGGCGGCTGCTCGCCGCGCGCGCCGGCGGCCGGGACCGGGGTGCGCTGCAGGATCTCGGCGACCACCTGTTCGGAGGTCCGGCGGCTGAGCTGGGCCTGCGCGGTGGGCAGCAGCCGGTGCGCGAGCACCGGGGCGGCCAGGGCCTGGACGTCGTCGGGCAGGACGTAGTCGCGGCCCGACAGGGCGGCGGAGGCCTTGACGGCGCGCAGCAGGTGCAGGGTGGCCCGGGGCGAGGCGCCCAGACGGAGCTCCGGGTGGCTGCGGGTGGCCGAGACCAGGTCCACGATGTAGCGCCGCACGGGCTGGGCGACGTACACCGCGCGGACGGCCTCGATCAGCTTGAGGATGTCGTGCGCGTGCGCGACGGCGGTGAGGTCGTCGAGCGGGGAGAGCCCGCCGTGCACGTCGAGCATCTCCAGCTCGGCGTCGGGGCTGGGGTAGCCGACGGAGACGCGCGCCATGAAGCGGTCGCGCTGCGCTTCCGGGAGGGGGTAGGTGCCCTCCATCTCCACCGGGTTCTGGGTGGCGACGACCATGAAGGGCGAGGGCAGCCGGTAGGTCTGCCCGTCGCTGGTGACCTGGCGTTCCTCCATCGACTCCAGCAGCGCCGACTGGGTCTTCGGCGAGGCCCGGTTGATCTCGTCGCCGATCACGATCTGGGCGAAGATCGCGCCCGGCTTGAACTCGAACTCGTGGCGCTGCTGGTCGTAGATGCTCACACCGGTGATGTCGGAGGGCAGCAGGTCCGGCGTGAACTGGATCCGCTGCACCGAGCAGTCGATGGACTTGGCGAGCGTCTTGGCCAGCATGGTCTTGCCGACGCCGGGCACGTCCTCGATGAGGAGGTGCCCCTCGGCGAGCAGGACCGTCAGCGCGAGGCGGACGACCTCGGGCTTGCCCTCGATCACGCTCTCGACCGAACGGCGGATCCGCTCCGCCGTCGTGGTCAGATCAGCGAGGTTCGCTCGGTCGTCATACGTGGTCACCTGGTTCTCCTGGCCCTTTCACCGGGCCGACGCCCATTTGCGCATGTTCGGCCCACCCCGAAGCACACATTGTTGACGGCGTGACGGCCCGGTGTCACTCAAGAGGCTGCGTCGATCTCCCGGAGCAGGCCGGTGTGCACGTCGAAGACGAAGCCGCGCACGTCGTCGCGGTGCGGCAGGAAGGGGTTGGTCCGGACCCGCTGCATGGACTGGCGGACGTCCTGGTCCACGTCGCGGAAGGCCTCGACGGCCCAGGCGGGGCGCTGGCCGACCTCGTCCTCCAGCTCGTGGCGGAAGTCCTCGGTCAGGCTTTCGAGGCCGCAGCCGGTGTGGTGGATCAGTATCACGCTGCGGGTGCCCAGGGCCCGCTGGCTGATGGTGAGGGAGCGGATGGTGTCGTCGGTGACCACGCCGCCGGCGTTGCGGATGGTGTGGCAGTCGCCCAGCTCCAGTCCCAGGGCGGCGTGCAGGTCGAGGCGGGCGTCCATGCAGGCCACGACGGCCACGCCGAGGACCGGGCGGGCGTCCATGCCGGGGTCGGCGAACCGGTCGGCATAGCGGGCGTTCGCCTGGACGAGGCGGTCGGTGACGCTGCCGCGCTCCGAAGACTCGGGCGCGGAGTCGGCAGGCAGGTGTGCGGAAGTCGTCATGCCTACGACGTTAAGGGTCACCGCTGGTGCGAGCAGGGAGTGAGGGCGGACAAAGAACGTCAATGGACCTTGTTGTGAGCTAACCCACAAGGGTGCGACGGACGCGGCCGTCCGGGTGATTCGCGGCATTTGCCGGTTCATCGGGAGGGCGGCGCACGGCGCGCGGGGCGGTTCGTTGACCGCGGCGACCGTTGGACTAAAGTGGCGCGAACCGGCCGGGGCCCGGCCCTCACCGGCCTCCCGGCCCCCGATGAAACTCCGCGTGCGCGGCGCGTACGCACGGCCCGGCCGCCCCCGGCTCTCCGGCCGGCCCGGTGGTGCGTGCGCCTGCCGCGCCGTTATCTGAGAGGGCGCTGTGACTAGCGAGTCCCGACACGTCCCGGTGATGCTCCAGCGGTGCCTGGACCTGTTGGCCCCGGCCCTGGAGAGGCCCGGGGCCGTCGTCGTCGACTGCACCCTCGGCCTCGGCGGCCACAGCGAGGCCCTGCTGACCCGGTTCCCCGAAGCGCGCCTGATCGCGCTCGACCGCGACAAGGAGGCGCTGCGGCTCTCCGGCGAGCGGCTCGCCCGCTTCGGCGACCGCGCGACCCTGGTGCACGCGATCTACGCCGACCTCGCCGAGGTGCTCGACGGCCTCGGCACGCCCACCGTCCAGGGCATCCTCTTCGACCTCGGTGTCTCCTCCATGCAGCTGGACGAGGCCGACCGGGGCTTCGCCTACGCCCAGGACGCGCCGCTGGACATGCGGATGGACCAGACGACGGGCATGAGCGCCGCCGAGGTCCTCAACACCTACCCGCCGGGCGAGCTGGTGCGGATCCTGCGCCAGTACGGCGAGGAGAAGCAGGCCAAGCGGATCGTCTCCGCCGTGGTGCGCGAACGCGAGAAGGAACCCTTCACCAACAGCGCCCGGCTCGTCGAGCTGATCCGCGACGCGCTGCCCCAGGCGGCCAAGCGGACCGGCGGCAACCCGGCCAAGCGGACCTTCCAGGCCCTGCGCATCGAGGTCAACGGCGAGCTGTCGGGGCTGGAGCGGGCGATCCCGGCGGCCGTGGAACGGCTCGCCGTCGGCGGCCGGATCGCGGTGCTCTCCTACCACTCGCTGGAAGACCGGCTGGTCAAGCAGGTCTTCGCGGCGGGCGCCGCGAACACCGCGCCGCCCGGGCTGCCCGTCGTACCGGAGAAGTACCAGCCGAAGCTGAAACTCCTCACCCGCGGCGCGGAGCTGCCGACGGAGGAGGAGATCGCGGAGAACCGCCGCGCGGCCCCGGCCCGCTGCCGGGGCGTGGAGCGGATCCGGGCGGAGCACCTGTGAGGCCGGGCGGCACGGCCGTGGCCACGGTCCCGCGGCGGGCCCACCGGGAGGAGGCAGGGTGAGCAAGGCCGGGCGGACGCCCTTCGTGCTGCTGGTCGTCGCCCTGCTCGGCGGCGGCCTGATCAGCCTGCTGCTGCTGAACTCGGCGCTCAACCAGGGTTCCTTCCACCTCAGCAAGCTGAAGAAGGAGACCACCTCGCTCACCGACGAGCAGCAGGCCCTCCAGCGCGACGTGGACGCCCAGTCGGCGCCCGACGCGCTGGAGCGCCGGGCCCGCGAGCTCGGCCTGGTGCCCGGCGGCAGCCCGGTCTTCCTCGGCGCCGACGGCACCGTCCGCGGCACGCCGACCGCCGCCGACGCCCCCGCCCCGCCTCCGCCGCCCCCCGCGGCCCCGGCGGCTCCCGCCGCGTCCTCCGCGCCGCCGGCCGCCCCGTCCGCCGCCCCGCAGCCCCCGGCGGCGTCCGCCGGCCCGTCGGGCGCCCCGCCCGCCGCGGCCCCCGGCGCCGTCCCGCCCCCGCCCTCCGCGGGCAAGCCCACCCCGACCCCCGGCAGGTGACCGAGTGAGCCCCAAGGAACCTCCGCGGCGGCGGATCCCCGGGCCGCCCAGGCCCCGTACGACCGCGCGCCCCGCCGCCCGCCCGGCGTCCCGCCCCGCCACCCGCCGGCCCGCCGCGCCCCGGGCGCCGCACACGATCCGGCTCGGCGCCCCCAAGCCGCGGCTGCGGCTGGTCGGGGTCGCGCTGACGCTGGTCATGGCGGCCTTCGTCGTCCGGCTGCTCCAGGTCCAGGCGGTCGACGCCTCCTCCTTCTCCGCCGCGGCCTCCAAGAACCGGTTCGCCAACTACACCCTGGCCGCCGAGCGCGGGAACATCACCGACCGCAAGGGCGTGGCCCTGGCCACCAGCGTCGACGCGCACGACATCACCGCCGACCCGTCGATGTTCACCCCGCAGGAGAGCAAGGCCCCGGACGCCCCCGCGCAGGCCGCCGCCCTCCTCGCGCCGATCCTCGGCGAGGACGCCAAGGAGCTGACGGAGCGGCTCGCGACGAAGAACACCCGCTACGTCGTCCTCGCCCACCGCCAGACCCCCCAGGTCTGGAACCAGATCAAGGACCTCAAGCGGGTCTTCGCCGAGAAGGCCGCGGCCGACAAGAAGAACAACGGCCCCGGCGCCAACGTCCTCGCGGGCGTCTTCCAGGAGCCCAGCAGCAAGCGGGTGTACCCCAACGGCGACCTGGCCGCCGGGATACTGGGTTACGTCAACGCCGAGGGCAAGGGCGCGGGCGGACTGGAGTCCTCGCTCGACAAGAAGCTCTCCGGCAAGGACGGCCAGCTGACCTACGCCCAGTCCGGCGGCCGCCGCGTCCCGACCGCCGGGTCCAGCGAGAAGCCCGCCGTGCCCGGCCAGGACATCGAGCTGACCATCGACCGCGACATCCAGTGGGCGGCGCAGAGCGCGATCGCCGAGCAGGTCCAGAAGTCCGAGGCCGACCGCGGCTACGTCATCGTCCAGGACACCCGCACCGGCGAGGTCCTGGCCATGGCCAACGCCCCCGGCTTCGACCCCAACGACCTCGGCAAGGCCCGTACCGCCGCCATGGGCAACGCGGCCCTCCAGGACGTCTACGAGCCCGGCTCCACCGCCAAGGTGATGTCGATGGCCGCCGTCCTGCAGGAGAAGAAGGCCACCCCCGCCACC
Organism: Streptomyces sp. NPDC006529; assembly: GCF_040611795.1. Lineage (NCBI taxonomy): Bacteria > Bacillati > Actinomycetota > Actinomycetes > Kitasatosporales > Streptomycetaceae > Streptomyces > Streptomyces sp. NPDC006529. The sequence goes on from NZ_JBEXPB010000028.1 coordinate 24,460, forward strand.
CACGTCACCGTCCCCAACCGGCTGCACCGCGGCGACCGGCTCTTCAAGGACGACATCGACCACCCGACCTGGAACCTGACCCTCAACGGGGTCCTCGCCAAGTCCAGCAACATCGGCACCATCCTGGCCACCGGACAGCTCGGCCCCACCCAGGCCGAGGCGAACAAGGTCCTGTACTCCTACCTGGACAAGTTCGGCATCGGGCAGCCCACCGGCCTCGGTTACCCGGGCGAGTCCCGCGGCATCCTGGCCAGGCCCGAGGCCTGGTCCACCTCCCAGCAGTACACGATCCCCTTCGGCCAGGGCCTCTCCCTCAACGCCATGCAGGCCGCCTCCGTGTACTCGACGATCGCCAACGGCGGTGTCCGGATCACGCCCACCCTGGTCCGCGGCACCAAGGGCCCCGACGGCCGCTTCACCCCGGCCCCCGCGCCCGAGAAGCGCACGGTGGTGAGCCCCGAGACCGCCAAGACCCTGGCCGCGATGCTCGAATCGGTCGTGGACGACCAGGAGGGCACCGGCACCAAGGCCCGCATCCCGGGCTACCGCGTCGGCGGCAAGACGGGAACGTCCAACCGGGTGGATCCCGCCACCGGCCACTACAAGGGCTACACCGCGTCGTTCGCGGGTTTCGCCCCCGCCGACGACCCCCGCATCACCGTGTACTGCGCCATCCAGAACCCCACCAAGGGCAGCTACTTCGGCGGACAGATCTGCGGGCCCATCTACAAGAAGGTCATGGAGTTCGCCCTCAAGTCCCTCCAAGTCGCCCCGAGCGGCACCGCCCCCGCCGGACTGCCGGTCACCTTCGAACCCGGCCAGTGAGCAGACCGCCGCGCCACCAGACCGTGAGGCACCATCAGTGACAACGATCACCCCGAAACCCGGGAACCGGACCGCCGAAGCCCCCACGAGCGGGCCCTCGCTTCGCGACCGGCCCGCCGCGCCCGGTACGCTCACCGCCGTGCCCCACGCTGATCAGCCCAGAACCACCCAGAAAGACGCCCCGGCAACGCCGCCGGGAGCGCCCCGGCCGCTGGCCGTCCGCCCGACCCCGCTCGGCGATCTGGCCGCGCTGCTCGGCATCGAGACGCCCGTGCCCGCCGAGGTGCCCGGCAGCCCCGGTCATCACGGCCGCCCCACGGGCATCACCGGCATCACGCACGATTCGCGTGCGGTGCGGCCCGGCGATGTCTACGCGGCCCTGCCCGGAGCCCGCGTCCACGGCGCCGACTTCGCGCCGCAGGCCGCCGAGCTGGGCGCCGCCGCGATCCTGACGGACCCGGCGGGCGCGGCCCGCGCCGCCGCCACCGGACTGCCCGTCCTCGCGGTCGACGACCCCCGCGACCGGATGGGCGAGCTGGCCGCCACGATCTACGGACGTCCCGGCGAGGACCTCCTGCAGATCGGCATCACCGGGACCTCCGGCAAGACCACCACCGCCTACCTCATCGAGGGCGGGCTGCGGCGGGCCGGCCGGACCACCGGACTCGTCGGCACCGTCGAGATGCGGATCGGCGACCAGGCCGTCAAATCGGAGCGCACCACCCCCGAGGCCACCGACCTGCAGGCGCTCTTCGCGGTGATGCGCGAACGCGGCGTCCAGGCCGTCGCCATGGAGGTCTCCAGCCACGCGCTGGTGCTCGGCCGGGTGGACGGCTGCGTCTTCGACGTCGCCGTCTTCAACAACCTGAGCCCCGAGCACATGGAGTTCCACTCCGACATGGAGGACTACTTCCAGGCCAAGGCGCGGCTCTTCACCGAGCGCCGCAGCCGCCTGGGCGTGGTCAACCTCGACGACGAGTACGGCCGCCGCCTCGCGAAGGAGGCGAGCGTGCCGACGCTGACCTTCTCCGCCACCGGCGACCCGGCCGCCGACTGGCGGGCCGAGGACGTCGTCTCCGGTCCCGTCGGCTCCACGCTGACCCTGGTGGGCCCGGCCGGGGAGCGGATCTCGGCCACGGCCCCGCTGCCCGGCCCGTTCAACGTGGCCAACACGGTCGCGGCGATCGTCACCCTGGCCGCCGCCGGGATCGACCCGCAGACCGCCGCCGACGGCGTCGCCGCCGTCCCCGGGGTCCCGGGCCGCCTGGAGCGGGTGGACGCGGGCCAGCCGTACCTCGCCGTCGTCGACTACGCGCACAAGACCGACGCCGTCGAATCGGTGCTGCGCGCGCTGCGCGAGGTCACCGAGGGCAGGCTGCACATCGTGCTCGGCTGCGGCGGCGACCGCGACACCACCAAGCGGGCCCCCATGGGCGCCGCGGCCGCCCGGTTCGCCGACACCGCGCTGCTGACCTCCGACAACCCGCGCTCCGAGGACCCGCTCGCGATCCTCGCCGCGATGCTCGAAGGCGCCGTCTCCGTACCGGCCGCCGAGCGGGCCACGGTCCTCCTCGACGCCGACCGGGCGGCGGCCATCGCCGCCGCCGTCGCGCGCGCCGCACCGGGCGACACCGTCCTCGTCGCGGGCAAGGGCCACGAGCAGGGCCAGGACACCGCGGGCGTCGTCCGCCCCTTCGACGACCGCGCGGTGCTCCGCGCCGCCATCGAGGCACACCGCGGCCGCGCGCAGGAGCCCGCCGCGGCCGAACAGACCCCGCCCGTACGACAGGCCGAGGTGAACCAGTGATCGACCTCTCCCTCGCCGAGATCGCCGACATCACCGGCGGACTCGCGCACGACATACCGGATCCGTCCGTACGCGTCACCGGGCCCGTCGTCATCGACTCCCGCCAGGTCGAGCCGGGCAGCCTGTTCGCCGCCTTCGACGGCGAGCGCGTCGACGGCCACGACTACGCCGAGCGCGCGGTCGCCGCGGGCGCGGCGGCCGTCCTCGCGGCCCGTCCCGTCGGCGTACCCGCGATCGTCGTCCCCGACGTCGAGAAGGCGCTCGGCGCCCTCGCCCGGGCCGTCGTCGAACGCCTGGGCACCGACGTCGTGGCGCTGACCGGCTCCGCCGGGAAGACCTCCACGAAGGACCTCATCGCCCAGGTGCTCCAACACCACGCGCCCACCGTGTGGACGCCGGGCTCCCTCAACAACGAGATCGGCCTGCCGCTCACCGCGCTCAAGGCCACGGCCGAAACCCGGCACCTGGTCCTGGAGATGGGCGCCCGCGGCATCGGGCACATCGCCTACCTCACCGGCCTCACCCCGCCGCGGATCGGCCTGGTCCTGAACGTCGGCACCGCCCACATCGGCGAGTTCGGCGGCCGCGAGCAGATCGCGCAGGCGAAGGGCGAGCTGGTCGAGTCCCTGCCGGACGAGGCCGCGGGCGGCGTCGCCGTCCTCAACGCCGACGACCCCCTGGTACGGGCCATGACCGCCCGCACGAAGGCCCGTACGGTCCTCTTCGGCGAGGCCGACGACGCCGACGTACGCGCCACCGAGGTGCGGATGACGGAGGGCGGACGGCCTTCCTTCACACTCCACACACCCACCGGGTGCGGCGAAGTGACCTTGCGGCTGTACGGTGAGCACCACGTGTCGAACGCGCTCGCCGCGGCCGCCGTCGCCCATGTGCTGGGCATGTCCGTCGCCGAGATCGCCACCGCGCTCTCCGGGGCGGGCACGCTGTCCCGGTGGCGGATGGAGGTCACCGAGCGGGCGGACGGCGTGACAGTCGTCAACGACGCCTACAACGCGAACCCGGAGTCCATGCGGGCCGCCCTGCGCGCACTTGCCGCGATGGGCGGCGGCGCGCGGGCGAACGGGGGCCGCACGTGGGCGGTGCTCGGTCCCATGGCCGAGCTGGGCGACGAGTCGCTCGCCGAGCACGACGCGGTCGGACGGCTCGCCGTCCGGCTCAACGTGAACAAGCTCGTGGCAGTCGGGGGCAGGGAAGCGTCCTGGCTGCAACTGGGCGCATATAACGAGGGTTCGTGGGGTGAGGAGTCGGTGCTCGTGTCCGACGCGCAGGCGGCGGTCGACCTGTTGCGCAGTGAACTGCGCCCGGGAGACGTCGTGCTGGTGAAGGCTTCCAGGTCCATCGGCCTGGAGCGGGTCGCGCTGGCGCTCCTTGAGCGCGAGGGCGAGGTCACCGGCCGATGAGGCAGATCCTGTTCGCGGGAGTCATCGGGCTCTTCCTGACTCTCGTCGGCACCCCGCTGCTGATCAAGGGGCTGGCCCGCAAGGGCTACGGCCAGTTCATCCGGGACGACGGGCCGCGCGGCCACGCCGGGAAGAAGGGCACGCCCACCATGGGCGGCATCTCCTTCATCCTGGCCACGCTGGTCGCGTACGCCCTGACGAAGGTGATCACCTCCAGCCAGCCGACCTTCTCCGGTCTGCTGGTGCTCTTCCTGATGGCGGGGATGGGCGTGGTCGGCTTCCTGGACGACTACATCAAGATCGTCAAGCAGCGTTCGCTGGGTCTGCGGGCCAAGGCCAAGATGGCCGGCCAGCTGATCGTCGGCATCGCCTTCGCGGTCCTCGCGCTGCAGTTCTCGGACGGGCGCGGGCTCACCCCCGCCTCCACCCGGCTGTCCTTCGTGACCGACTTCGGCTGGTCCATCGGGCCGGTGCTGTTCGTGGTCTGGGCGCTGTTCATGATCCTGGCGATGTCGAACGGCGTGAACCTCACCGACGGCCTCGACGGACTCGCCACCGGCGCCGCCGTGATGGTCTTCGGCGCCTACACCTTCATCGGTGTCTGGCAGTACCAGGAGTCCTGCGCCAACGCGCAGACCCTGCCGAACCCGTCCGCCTGCTTCGAGGTGCGCGACCCGCTCGACCTCGCGGTCGTCGCCTCCGCCCTCATGGGCGCCTGCTTCGGCTTCCTGTGGTGGAACACCTCGCCCGCCAAGATCTTCATGGGGGACACCGGTTCGCTGGCCCTCGGCGGCGCGCTCGCCGGCCTCGCGATCTGCTCCCGCACGGAGTTCCTGATCGCCCTGCTCGGCGGCCTCTTCGTCCTGATCACCATGTCCGTGGTGATCCAGGTCGGTTCCTTCAAGATGACCGGCAAGCGGGTCTTCCGGATGGCACCGCTCCAGCACCACTTCGAACTCAAGGGGTGGTCCGAAGTCCTTGTGGTGGTCCGCTTCTGGATCATCCAGGGCGTGTGCGTGATCGTCGGCCTCGGACTCTTCTACGCGGGATGGGCAGCGGACAAGTGACCGCCTGGAACGGCAAGAACATCACCGTCGCCGGCCTCGGTGTGAGCGGCGTCAGCGCCGCCCGCGCCCTGGCCGGCCTCGGCGCCGTCGTGACCGTCGTGGACGGCGGCGACGGCGAGGGCCACCGCGCCCGGGCCGCCGAACTCGGCGCCCTGGGCATCTCCGTACGGCTCGCCGACGCCGAGACCCTCCCCGAGGGCACCGACCTGGTCGTCACCTCGCCCGGCTGGAAGCCGGACAGCCCGCTGTTCGCCGCGGCCGCCGCGGCCGGTGTGGACGTCGTCGGCGACGTCGAGATCGCCTGGCGGCTGCGCGGCGAGAACGCCGCGCCCTGGCTCGCGATCACCGGCACGAACGGCAAGACCACCACCACCCGGATGCTCGCGTCGATCCTGCGCGCCGCCGGTCTGCGCACCGCCGCCGTCGGCAACATCGGCACCCCGATCATCGACGTGGTGACCGGCGCCGAGGAGTACGACGTGCTCGCCGTCGAACTCTCCAGCTACCAGCTGCACTGGGCGCCCTCCGTACGGGCCCACTCGGCGGCCGTCCTGAACCTGGCCCCCGACCACCTCGACTGGCACGGCTCCATGGAGGCGTACGCCGCCGACAAGGGCCGCGTCTACGAGGGCAACACCGTCGCCTGCGTCTACAACGTGTCCGACAAGGCCACCGAGGACCTCGTCGTCGAAGCCGACGTCGAAGAGGGCTGCCGCGCCATCGGGTTCACCCTCGGCGCCCCCGGCCCCTCCATGCTCGGCGTCGTCGACGGCATCCTGGTCGACCGCGCCTTCGTCGAGAACCGGCAGAAGAACGCCCAGGAGCTGGCCGAGGTTTCCGACGTCGACCCGCCCGCCCCGCACAACATCGCCAACGCCCTCGCGGCGGCGGCGCTGGCCCGCGCCTTCGGCGTGCCGCCGCGCGCCGTCCGCGACGGCCTGCGCGACTTCCGCCCCGACGCCCACCGGATCGCGCACGTCGCCGAGGTCGCGGGCGTCACGTACGTCGACGACTCCAAGGCGACCAACACGCACGCCGCCGAGGCCTCCCTGGCGGCCTACGAGCCGGTCGTGTGGATCGCGGGCGGCCTCGCCAAGGGCGCCACCTTCGACGAGCTGGTGGCGCGCTCCGCGAAGCGGCTGCGCGGCGCCGTCCTGATGGGCGCCGACCGGGCCCTGATCCGCGACGCGCTGGCGCGACACGCGCCCGAGGTCCCGGTCGTCGAGCTGGAACGGACCGACACTGGGGCGATGTCCGAGGCGGTCCGGGAAGCGGCCCGGCTGGCCGAGCCGGGCGACACGGTCCTGCTGGCGCCCGCTTGTGCCTCGATGGACATGTTCGCGAACTACAACGAGCGCGGCGACGCGTTCGCCGACGCGGTCCGCGAACTCGCCGCGGCGGGCGCCTAGCGACGCAGGGGCCGGACCCCTCCGGCCGGCTGCTCGTCCGAGTGGAGGGGAAGATCACACATGCCGGCCAAGCAACTGCTGCCGGGGCGGCGGCCGTCCGCCCCGAAGCCGAGGGCGCAGGGCCGCAAACGGCCCGCTCCGCGCGTGAAAAGGATCACCGGGCGCGGCTCCCTGGAGGGGCTGCGGCGCACCCAGCGGCAGGTGCGCCGGGCCTGGGACCGTCCGCTCACCGCGTATTACCTGATCTTCGGCAGCGCCCTGCTGATCACCGTGCTCGGTCTGGTGATGGTCTACTCGGCCTCCATGATCAAGGGCCTCCAGCTGGGCCTGGGCGCCTCGTACTTCTTCAAGAAGCAGTTCCTGGCCGCCTGCATCGGCGCCGTCCTGCTGCTGGCCGCCTCCCGGATGCCCGTCAAACTGCACCGGGCGCTGTCCTACCCCGTCCTTGCCGGAACCCTCTTCCTGATGGCCCTGGTCCAGGTCCCGGGGATAGGAGTCGCGATCAACGGGAACCAGAACTGGATCTCCCTCGGCGGCCCGTTCATGCTCCAGCCCAGCGAGTTCGGCAAGCTGGCCCTGATCCTGTGGGGCGCCGACCTGCTGGCCCGCAAGGGTGACAGGGAGCTGCTGAGCCAGTGGAAGCACCTCCTGGTGCCGCTGGTGCCGGTGGCCTTCCTGCTGCTCGGGCTGATCATGCTCGGCGGGGACATGGGCACCGCGATGATCCTCGGCGCCATCCTCTTCGGCCTGTTGTGGCTCGCCGGGGCGCCGACCAGGATGTTCGTGGGGGTGCTCGCCTTCGCGGGTGTGATCGTCGCGGTGATGATCCGGACCAGCCCGCACCGGATGGACCGCCTCGCGTGCCTGGGGGCGACAGATCCGGGCAAGAACGACCTCTGCTGGCAGGCGGTGCACGGAATCTATGCCCTGGCGTCCGGCGGCTGGTTCGGTTCCGGACTCGGTGCGAGCGTGGAAAAATGGGGTCAACTGCCCGAAGCCCACACGGACTTCATCTTCGCCATCACCGGTGAGGAACTGGGGCTGGCGGGCACGCTGTCGGTGGTCGCCCTGTTCGCGGCCCTAGGCTATGCGGGTATCCGCGTGGCCGGACGTACGGAGGACTCCTTCGTCAGGTTTGCCGCGGGAGGCGTGACCACCTGGATCACGGCGCAAGCCGTCATCAACATCGGTGCGGTGCTCGGTCTGCTGCCGATCGCCGGGGTCCCGCTCCCGCTGTTCTCCTACGGGGGGTCCGCCCTGCTGCCGACGATGTTCGCCGTGGGACTGCTCATCGCGTTCGCGCGGGAGGAGCCCGCGGCGCGCGCGGCACTCGCGATGCGTCAGCCGAAGTTCGGCTGGAAGCGGGCCGGGCTGAGATGGAAGACGATGAGACGGCGCGTCACGAAGCGTCCGTCCGGAGAGCGGTGAATTTCGGTGCATGTCGTACTCGCCGGTGGGGGGACCGCCGGCCACATCGAGCCGGCGCTCGCCCTCGCGGACGCCCTGCGCAGGCGGGACCCCTCCGTGGGCATCACCGCCCTCGGAACCGAACGGGGCCTTGAGACCCGCCTGGTGCCGGAGCGCGGCTACGAGCTGGGACTGATCCCCGCCGTACCGCTGCCCCGCAAGCCCACCCCGGAGCTGATCACCGTCCCGGGACGGCTGCGCGGCACCATCAAGGCCGCCGAGCAGATCCTGGAGCGCACCAAGGCCGACTGCGTCGTCGGCTTCGGCGGCTACGTGGCGCTGCCCGGCTACCTGGCCGCCAAGCGGCTCGGGGTCCCGATCATCGTCCACGAGGCCAATGCCAGGCCGGGCCTCGCCAACAAGATCGGTTCGCGCTACGCGGCCGCCGTCGCGGTCTCCACGCCCGACAGCAAGCTGCGGGGCGCCCGTTACGTCGGCATCCCGCTGCGGCGTTCGATCTCCACCCTGGACCGGGCCATGGTGCGGCCCGAGGCCCGGGCCGCCTTCGGGCTCGACCCCAACCTGCCGACGCTGCTGGTCTCCGGCGGCTCGCAGGGCGCGCGCAGGCTCAACGAGGTCGTCCAGGCGGTCGCGCCGGTCCTCCAGCGCTCCGGGATCCAGATCCTGCACGCGGTCGGCCCGAAGAACGAACTGCCGCGTGTCGACAACATGCCCGGGATGCCGCCCTATGTGCCGGTACCGTACGTGGACCGGATGGATCTCGCGTACGCCGCCGCCGACATGATGCTGTGCCGCGCGGGCGCGATGACCGTCGCCGAACTGTCCGCCGTCGGGCTGCCCGCCGCCTACGTCCCGTTGCCGATCGGCAACGGCGAACAGCGGCTCAACGCCCAGCCGGTGGTCAAGGCCGGCGGCGGCCTGCTCGTCGACGACGCGGAACTGACGCCCGAGTGGATCCTCAGCCAGATCCTCCCGGTACTCGCCGATCCGCACCGTCTGTACGAGATGTCGCGCGCCGCAGCGGAGTTCGGCCGCCGGGACGCCGATGATCTGCTGGTCGGCATGGTCTACGAGGCGATCGCCGCGCACAGGGCCCGCTGACCCGGGCAGGCACGACGCAGGAGGCAGCGCAGTGGCAGGAGCGACGACCGCACGCGAGGGCGACAAGCCCCCGAAGCCTGCCAAGGCGCCCAAGCAGGGCCGGACGGCGAAGGCGGCGACCGGGCCGGGCTCCCGCGGCCCCGGCGGCCCCCGGCCCGCGCCGGGGCGCCTGCGCCGGGGCCCGGTGCTGCTCGCCGCCCTCCTCGTCGCCGTGCTGCTCGGCGGGGGCGTCACGTGGGCCCTGTACGGGTCCGCGTGGCTGCGCGTCGAGAAGGTCACGGCGGGCGGCACCGAGGTGCTCACCCCCGCCCAGGTGCTCGCGGCGGCGGCGGTCCCGGTCGGCGCGCCGCTCGTCACCGTCGACACCGACGAGATCGAACGCCGGGTCCGCGCGAAACTGCCGCGGGTCGACACCGTGACCGCCACCCGGTCGTGGCCGCACGGAATCGGACTCGAAGTGACGGAGCGCAAACCCGTGCTGCTCATCAAAAAGGGCACGGACTTCGTGGAAGTGGACGCTTCGGGTGTGCGATTCGACACGGTTGCGAAAGCACCCGCAGGAGTTCCGGTCCTCGAACTGTCCGCCGGACAGTCGCCGAGTGCCCGGCGCTTCGACGAGGACCGGCTGCTGCACGAGGCGGTGGCCGTCGCCGGCGACCTCCCCCCGGCCGTGGCCAGGGAGACCCTGCTGGTCAAGGTGGGCTCGTACGACGCGGTCGTCCTGGAGCTCACCCGGGGCCGGAAGGTGATCTGGGGGAGCGGTGAACAGGGTGCCGCGAAAGCCCGCGCGCTGACCGCGCTGCTCAAGGCGGCGCCCAAGGCCGACCACTTCGACGTGAGCGCTCCCACGGCACCTGCGGTGTCCGGGAGTTGACGTCGAGTCGAACACCGGCGCACCCTGGTTGGCCAGCGATATGGGTGATCACATAGGGTGAAAAGAAAAACGGGAGGTTCGGCGTGTTCGTTGAACGCGCACCACTTGTCGACTTAGTGTCCTGTACGGAGAGTCCAGGGAACAGACACACCCTTAACCCTAAACTTCAGGGTTAGGGTTCGGGTCGGCGTGTTGGACCGTCCCACTTTCGGCATCAGTCGTCGCACCGCAGGCCCGCGAGGCGGCGACACGTAACTCGAGGCGAGAGGCCTTCGACGTGGCAGCACCGCAGAACTACCTCGCAGTCATCAAGGTCATCGGTGTCGGCGGCGGTGGTGTCAATGCCATCAACCGAATGATCGAGGTCGGTCTCAAGGGCGTCGAGTTCATCGCCATCAACACCGACGCCCAGGCGCTGTTGATGAGCGACGCCGACGTCAAGCTCGACGTCGGCCGCGAACTCACCCGGGGCCTCGGCGCCGGAGCCAACCCGGCCGTCGGCCGCAAGGCGGCAGAGGACCACCGCGAGGAGATCGAGGAGGTCCTCAAGGGGGCCGACATGGTCTTCGTCACCGCCGGTGAAGGCGGTGGCACCGGTACCGGTGGCGCCCCCGTGGTCGCCAACATCGCGCGCTCGCTCGGCGCCCTGACCATCGGCGTCGTCACCCGGCCCTTCACCTTCGAAGGCCGCCGGCGCGCCAACCAGGCGGAGGACGGCATCGCCGAACTCCGCGAAGAGGTCGACACCCTCATCGTCATCCCCAACGACCGGCTGCTGTCCATCTCGGACCGTCAGGTCAGCGTCCTCGACGCCTTCAAGTCGGCGGACCAGGTCCTGCTGTCGGGCGTCCAGGGCATCACCGATCTCATCACCACCCCGGGTCTGATCAACCTCGACTTCGCGGACGTCAAGTCCGTGATGTCCGAGGCGGGCTCGGCCCTCATGGGCATCGGCTCCGCCCGCGGCGACGACCGCGCCGTGGCCGCCGCCGAGATGGCGATCTCCTCCCCGCTGCTGGAAGCGTCCATCGACGGGGCCCGCGGCGTGCTGCTCTCCATCTCCGGTGGATCCGACCTCGGTCTCTTCGAGATCAACGAGGCGGCCCAGCTGGTCAGCGAGGCCGCACACCCCGAGGCGAACATCATCTTCGGCGCCGTCATCGACGACGCGCTCGGCGACGAGGTACGGGTCACCGTCATCGCGGCCGGGTTCGACGGCGGACAGCCCCCGGCCCGCCGGGACAACGTCATCGGCGCCGCGTCCACCAAGCGCGAGGAGCCGGCCCCGCCGGTGCGCGCCGCGGAGCCGGTCCGTCCGGCCTTCGGCGGACTCGGTTCGGTCACCCCGCGCGAGGACGTCCAGGTGCCGGTCGAGCCGGCGCCCGCCGAGGCCGCGACCCCCGCGCCCCCGCAGGTCCCGACGGCCCGGCCGTACCAGGACAGCCCGGCCGAAGAGCTGGATGTCCCGGATTTCTTGAAGTGACGATAGAGCGGCACACCGCGAACGGCGCCCACTTCGCTTTCACCGACAGGTGGGGCGGGGGGAGCGCCGTTCCGTATGAGGAGCTGAACCTCGGTGGCGCGGTGGGGGACGACCCGGTCGTCGTCGGCGCCAACCGGGCCGAGGCCGCGCGGATCCTGGGCATCGCCTCGGACCGGGTGGTCTGGATGAACCAGGTGCACGGGCGGGACGTCGCCGTGGTCGACGGCCCGTGGGCCGCCGGCCAGGACGTCCCCGCCGTGGACGCGGTGGTGACCACCCGTCGGGGGCTCGCCCTCGCCGTCCTCACCGCCGACTGCACGCCGGTCCTGCTGGCCGACCCCGTCGCCGGGGTGGTGGCCGCCGCCCATGCCGGGCGGCCCGGACTGGTCGCGGGGGTGGTGCCCGCCGCGGTGGCGGCGATGGTCTCCCTGGGGGCGGAGCCCGCGCGGATGGTGGCCCGTACCGGTCCCGCCGTCTGCGGGCGGTGCTACGAAGTGCCCGCCGCGATGCGGGACGAGGTCGCCGCGGTCGTACCGGCCGCCTTCGCCGAGACGTCGTGGGGGACACCGGCCGTCGACGTGGTCGCCGGAGTGCACGCGCAGCTCGCCGAGGCGGGGGTGGTGGAAACCCACCGGTCCCCGGTCTGCACACTGGAGTCGCGGGACCACTTCTCGTACCGCCGCGACCGGGTGACCGGGCGGCTTGCCGGATACATCTGGTGGGACTGAAAGATGACTGACCGTAGCTCGGAGCTGGCCGCGAACCTGGAGCGGGTGGAGGAGCGCATCTCCACCGCCTGCGCGGCGGCCGGGCGGGGGCGGGACGAGGTGACGCTCATCGTGGTCACCAAGACGTACCCCGCGAGCGACGTACGACTGCTGGCGGACCTGGGGGTCCGTCATGTGGCGGAGAATCGCGACCAGGACGCCGCCCCCAAGGCCGCGGCCTGTGCGGATCTGCCCCTCACCTGGCACTTCGTCGGTCAGTTGCAGACGAACAAAGTCCGTTCGGTGGCGGGATACGCGCATGTCGTGCAGTCCGTCGACCGGGCCCGGCTGGTGCCGGCGCTCTCGGCGGCCGCGGTGAAGGCCGGACGCGAACTCGGCTGCCTCGTACAGATCGCGCTCGACGCCGAGTCGGGCGAGCGCGGGGAGCGGGGCGGCGCGGCCCCGGACCTGTTGCCGGAACTGGCGGACCTCGTCGCCGGGGCGCCGGGACTGCGGATCGACGGTCTGATGACCGTCGCCCCGCTGGCCGGTCACTACGCGGGACGCGAACAGGCCGCTTTCGAGCGGCTGCTGGAATTGTCATCCCAGCTGCGCGCGGACCATCCTGCTGCCACGATGGTCTCGGCCGGGATGAGCGCCGACCTGGAACAGGCCGTCATGGCCGGGGCGACACATGTACGCGTCGGCACTGCGGTACTCGGCGCGAGGGCCCGGCTCGGGTAACGTCGCGAAGAAAGTCGGACCACAGCAGAAAATATGGTCATTTCCGCTGATGAGCGGACAGACCACGTGGATCGCAGGCAGTTGGTGACTTTGGTGACAAGGCGACACGGCACCCGCGACACCTGCGACAGGGCGATCCACCACAGAGCGGAGGACTCAGAGAATGGCCGGCGCGATGCGCAAGATGGCGGTCTACCTCGGCCTCGTGGAGGACGACCGGTACGACAACCCGGGGTACGACCCCGACGACGAGTTCGAACCCGAGCCGGAACCGGAACGAGTCCGCGACAGGGACCGACGGCAGCAGCCCGTATCGCACCAACCGCCCGTATCGGAAGAACCGGTACGAATCGTCCAGCCCCCGGCGCAGCGCGAACCCATCGCGATCCCGGTAGAAAACGGACGAGCGCCGCGAATCGCCCCCGTGGCATCCATCACACCTGAACGCCCCACCATGGAGAAGAACGCCCCCGTGATCATGCCCAAGGTCGTCTCCGAGCGGGAGCCCTACCGCATCACCACGCTGCACCCCCGGACCTACAACGAGGCCCGTACCATCGGGGAACACTTCCGCGAGGGCACCCCGGTGATCATGAATCTCACGGAGATGGACGACACCGACGCGAAGCGTCTCGTCGACTTCGCGGCCGGTCTCGTGTTCGGTCTGCACGGCAGCATTGAACGCGTGACACAGAAGGTGTTCCTGCTGTCGCCTGCTAACGTCGATGTCACGGCGGAGGACAAGGCCCGCATTGCGGAGGGCGGGTTCTTCAACCAAAGCTAGACCGACGACTCAGACACGGGACCGGAACGAACGGCCCGGCCGGCAGGCCGACCAGTGACAGCAGGGGAGAGGGAAGCGCGGGATGGGCGTGGCTCTGGAGGTTGTCTACATCGCGTTGATGTGCTTCCTCATCGTGCTGATCTTCCGACTGGTCATGGACTACGTCTTCCAGTTCGCACCCTCGTGGGCACCTGGCAAGGCGATGGTGGTCGTTCTGGAGGCCACCTACACTGTCACCGATCCACCGCTCAAGCTTCTTCGGCGGTTCATCCCGCCGTTGCGTCTCGGGGGCGTGGCACTCGACCTGTCCTTCTTCGTTCTGATGATCATCGTTTACATCCTCATCAGTTTCGTGAGCACCGCAGCGAGAAGCGTGTGAACGATACGGTCTTGCCGACTGCCGACGACTACGTAGAGGTGAAGAAGAGATGCCGCTGACCCCCGAGGACGTGCGGAACAAGCAGTTCACGACCGTTCGCCTCCGAGAAGGCTATGACGAGGACGAGGTTGACGCCTTCCTCGACGAGGTCGAAGGCGAACTGACGCGACTGCTCCGCGAGAACGAGGATCTGCGCGCCAAGCTGGCGGCCGCCACGCGTGCCGCCGCGCAGAACCAGCAGCAGCAGGGCATGCGTAAGCCGGAGCCCCAGGACCAGCGAGGCCCGGGCGCCCCGGTGCCCGCCGCCATATCCGGCCCGCCGCAGCAGCAGCAGCCCCAGCAGATGGGTCCGCCCCAGCTGCAGGGCGGCCAGCCGCAGCTGCCCGCCGGCCCCGGTGGCCACGGCCAGCAGGGTCCGGGCCAGATGGGCGGCCCCATGCAGCAGCACCCCATGGCCGGACAGCAGTCCATGGGCGGCCAGAACCAGCTCGGCCAGCCGATGCAGCAGCAGCAGATGCAGCAGCAGATGGGCCAGCAGATGCAGCCCATGCAGCAGCAGCAGATGGGCCAGCAGATGGGGCAGCAGATGCAGCCCATGGGCCAGCAGATGCAGCCGATGCACCAGCAGCAGCAGCCGCAGCTCCCGCAGCAGGGCCCCGGTGGCGACAGCGCCGCCCGCGTCCTGTCCCTGGCGCAGCAGACCGCCGACCAGGCGATCGCGGAGGCCCGTTCCGAGGCCAACAAGATCGTCGGCGAGGCCCGTTCGCGTGCCGAGGGCCTGGAGCGGGACGCCCGTGCCAAGGCCGACGCACTGGAGCGGGACGCGCAGGAGAAGCACCGCGTCGCGATGGGCTCGCTGGAGTCCGCCCGCGCCACGCTGGAGCGCAAGGTCGAGGACCTGCGCGGCTTCGAGCGCGAGTACCGCACGCGTCTGAAGTCCTACCTGGAGAGCCAGCTGCGTCAGCTGGAGACCCAGGCCGACGACTCCCTCGCGCCGCCGCGCACCCCGGCCACCGCCTCGCTGCCGCCGTCGCCGGCGCCGTCGATGGCTCCGGCCGGAGCGATGGGCCACTCCATGGGCGGTCCGTCCCCCATGGGCGGTCCCTCCCCGATGGGCGGCCCGTCTCCGATGGGCGGTCCCTCCTACGGTGGCCAGCAGCAGATGTCTCCCGCGATGACGCAGCCGATGGCTCCGGTGCGGCCGGTTGCGCCGCAGCCGATGCAGCAGGCGCCGTCGCCGATGCGGGGCTTCCTGATCGACGAGGACGACAACTAGGCGCGCCTCACCCGTCGGCAGACGGTCGGGCCGGGCCCCGGGTTCCCTACGGAACTCCGGGGCCCGGCCCGTTTCCGTTCCCCGGTCCGGGCAGGGCGAACCCGGCCCGCCCCGGCGCCGCCGCCCGCCCTGCCTCCGGCGGCGCCTCAAACGCCGGCGGGGCTGGATCTGGTGGCGGTGGTGGATGTGCCTGCGGTGGTGCATTTCAGCCTGCCCGGCGTTTGAGGGCACGCCGGGCATGGCGGTGGCCCGGCCCCCCCGAGGGGGAGCCGGGCCACCGGGGGGCGTCAGGCCTTGCGGAGGTGGAAGGTGAGGGCCAGGGACTCGTCCTCGAAGGCGGAGCCGAAGGTGGCGTCCGCCTCGCCGCGGGCGTAGTCCGTCGCGAGGACCTCGTCGGCGATGAGGGACGCGTGGTCCGTCAGGGCCGTGACGACCTCCGGGTCCGTGGAGGACCACCGCAGGGCGATGCGGTCGGCCACGTCGAGGCCGGAGTTCTTGCGGGCCTCCTGGATCAGCCGGATCGCGTCACGGGCCAGCCCCGCCAGCCGCAGCTCCGGCGTGATCTCCAGGTCCAGCGCGACCGTCGCGCCCGAGTCGGAGGCCACCGACCACCCCTCGCGCGGGGTCTCCGTGATGATGACCTCCTCCGGGGTGAGGGACACCGGGGCGCCGTTCACCTCGACCTCGGCCGTGCCGGAGCGCAGGGCCAGCGACAGCGCCGCCGCGTCGGCCGCGGCCACCGCCTTCGCGACGTCCTGCACGCCCTTGCCGAAACGCTTGCCCAGCGCCCGGAAGTTCGCCTTCGCCGTCGTGTCCACCAGGGACCCGCCGACCTCCGAGAGGGAGGCCAAGGAGGACACGTTCAGCTCCTCCGTGATCTGCGAGTGCAGCTCCGGCGAGAGCGTGTCGAAACCGGCGACGCCGACCAGCGCGCGGGACAGCGGCTGACGGGTCTTGACGCCCGACTCGGCGCGCGTGGCCCGGCCCAGCTCGACCAGGCGCCGTACCAGCACCATCTGCTGCGACAGCGGGACGTCGATCCGCGCGGGGTCCCACTCCGGCCAGCTGGACAGGTGCACCGACTCCGGCGCGTCCGGGGTCACCGGCACGACCATGTCCTGCCACACCCGCTCCGTGATGAAGGGGGTCAGCGGGGCCATCAGCCGCGTGACCGTCTCGATCACGTCGTGCAGGGTGCGCAGCGCGGCCGCGTCGCCCTGCCAGAACCGGCGGCGCGAGCGCCGCACGTACCAGTTGGAGAGGTCGTCGACGAAGGAGGAGAGCAGCTTGCCCGCCCGCTGCGTGTCGTACGCCTCCAGCGCCTCGGTGACCTCGCGGGTCAGCGTGTGCAGCTCGGAGAGCAGCCAGCGGTCCAGCACCGTGCGGTCGGCCGGGGCCGGATCGGCCGCGCTGGGCGCCCAGTTGGACGTGCGGGCGTACAGGGCCTGGAAGGCCACCGTGTTCCAGTACGTCAGGAGCGTCTTGCGCACGACCTCCTGGATCGTGCCGTGGCCGACGCGGCGGGCCGCCCACGGGGAGCCGCCGGCCGCCATGAACCAGCGCACGGCGTCGGCGCCGTGCTGGTCCATGAGCGGGATGGGCTGGAGGATGTTGCCCAGGTGCTTGGACATCTTGCGGCCGTCCTCGGCCAGGATGTGGCCGAGGCAGACGACGTTCTCGTACGAGGACTTGTCGAACACGAGCGTGCCGACGGCCATCAGCGTGTAGAACCACCCGCGCGTCTGGTCGATGGCCTCCGAGATGAACTGCGCCGGGTAGCGCTTCTCGAAGACGTCCTTGTTCTTGTACGGGTAGCCCCACTGCGCGAACGGCATCGACCCCGAGTCGTACCAGGCGTCGATCACCTCGGGCACGCGCACGGCCGTCAGCGCGCAGCCCTCGGCGGTGCAGGGGAAGGTGACGTCGTCGATGTACGGGCGGTGCGGGTCCAGCGACGAGAGGTCCGTCCCGGTCAGCTCGCTCAGCTCCGCGCGCGAACCCACGCAGGTGAGGTGGTTCTCCTCGCAGCGCCAGATGGGCAGCGGGGTGCCCCAGTAGCGGTTGCGGGACAGCGCCCAGTCGATGTTGTTGTTCAGCCAGTCGCCGAAGCGGCCCTGCTTGACCGAGTCCGGGAACCAGTTGGTCTTCTCGTTCTCCCGCAGCATCGCGTCCTTGACGGCGGTGGTGCGGACGTACCAGGACGGCTGCGCGTAGTAGAGGAGCGCGGTGTGGCAGCGCCAGCAGTGCGGGTAGCTGTGCTCGTAGGCGATGTGCCGGAAGAGCAGGCCGCGCGCGTCGAGGTCGGCGGTCAGCCGCTCGTCGGCCTTCTTGAAGAAGACGCCGCCGACCAGCGGGACGTCCTCCTCGAAGGTGCCGTCGGGGCGGACCGGGTTCACGACCGGCAGGCCGTACGCGCGGCAGACCGCGAGGTCGTCGGCGCCGAAGGCGGGGGACTGGTGGACCAGACCGGTGCCGTCCTCGGTCGTGACGTACTCGGCGTTCACGACGTAGTGCGCGGGCTCCGGGAACTCCACCAGCTCGAAGGGGCGCTGGTAGGTCCAGCGCTCCATCTCCTTGCCGGTGAAGGACTCGCCGGTGGTGACCCAGTCCTCACCGAGGGCCTTCTCCAGCAGCGGTTCGGCGACGACGAGCCGCTCCTCGCCGTTGGAGGCGACCACGTAGGTGACCTCGGGGTGCGCGGCCACGGCGGTGTTCGACACCAGGGTCCAGGGAGTGGTCGTCCAGACCAGCAGGGCGGCCTGATCGGCGAGGGGGCCGCTGGTGAGCGGGAAGCGGACGAAGACGGAGGGGTCGACGACCGTCTCGTAGCCCTGGGCCAGCTCGTGGTCCGAGAGACCGGTGCCGCAGCGCGGGCACCAGGGGGCGACCCGGTGGTCCTGGGTCAGCAGGCCCTTGTCGAAGATCTGCTTCAGCGACCACCACACGGACTCGATGTACTCGGGGTCCATCGTCCGGTAGGCGTCGTCGAGGTCGACCCAGTAGCCCATGCGGGTCGTCAGCTCGGCGAAGGCGTCGGTGTGGCGGGTCACCGAGTCACGGCACTTGTCGTTGAACTCGGCGATGCCGTACGCCTCGATGTCCTTCTTGCCGTTGAAGCCGAGTTCCTTCTCGACGGCCAGCTCGACGGGCAGGCCGTGGCAGTCCCAGCCGGCCTTGCGGGCCACGTGGTAGCCGCGCATGGTGCGGAAGCGGGGGAAGACGTCCTTGAAGACGCGGGCCTCGATGTGGTGCGCGCCCGGCATTCCGTTGGCGGTGGGCGGGCCCTCGTAGAAGACCCACTCGGGGCGGCCCTCGGACTGCGCCAGGGTCTTGGCGAAGGTGTCGCTCTCGCGCCAGAAATCCAGGACGGCGTGTTCCAGGGCGGGCAGGTCGACCTGAGCGGGCACCTGGCGGTACTGCGGCGGGTTGGTCATGAGGCGTCTTCCTCCGGCGGCGTGAGATCTCCGTCGGAGGGACGAGAGCAGTGCTCCCGCGGTACCACCCTCCTTGGCCGCCGGACGGATCCGACGACCCCCTCATTGGGGCGCGAGCCGGTTCTACTCACCCGGCGGGCGCCCGGGGGCACCTGCGGACTTTCTTCCGGCGGCTCCGGGGTGATCCTTCGCATCGCGCTCGCCCCCGGGCTCTCACCGTCCCCGGGTCGCTCCTGGCTGCGTCCGACGCTACTCGTCCCCATCCATGCCTTTCGCTGGGCCCAGTGTACGGGCCGGGAGGCGACTCGGCAGACCGGTTTACGGGGGGTGGTGCGGGGGGTCGCCGCGGGGTGCGGCGGGGGCGCGGAAGGGGCGCGGAACCGACCCGAACGGGCTCACGCGCGCGTCCGGGCTCCGGCGTGCCGGTAGGACCGGATTATCGGGCCCGGAGGTGGGCACAACGGATGCAGTCGGCCTCGGCGGACGCGTGCCCCGTTGCCGCGGGGCCGAAGTCGATTTATCGTCCCACCACGATTCGCGTGCAATATCACAATATGTGAAGGGGCCGCGGCCATGGTGGCGAAGAAGACCGCCGCGAAGAAGACGGCGTCAGCGAAACAGGCGTCGGCGGAACCGGTACAGAAGGCCGCGAAGAAGGCCGCGGCCACCCAGGGCACGGCCACGGGCACGGCCGGGAGAACGGTGAACAACGTGGCCGGGAAGAGCGGCCCGGCCAAGAGGACGAGCACGGTGAAGAGCAGTACGGCCAAGACCAGCGACACCAAGACCAGCGACACCAAGACCAGCACGGCCAGGACCAGCACGGCCAAGACGACCGCGAAGCACGCCACGGCCACACCGGCCGCGGAACAGACGGGAGCCCGGACAGTGGTTGCCAAGAAGAGCACGGGCACGGCCAGGAAGACGGCCACGGCTGCGACCAGCGGGCTGCCCAAGACGCGCGCCGCGGCCACCGTGGCCCCCGCGACGGCGGCGGAGCCCGGTGGGCTCGCCGTCCGCCCGGGCGAGGAGCCGTGGACCCCGGAGGAGGCCGCCGAGGCCCGTACGGAGCTGACCGCGGAGGTGGAGCGGCTGCGCGGCGAGCTGACCGCCTCCGAGCAGGCCATCACGGGCCTGATGCGGGACTCCGGGGACGGCGCGGGCGACGACCAGGCCGACACGGGCACCAAGAACATCACCCGCGAATCGGAGATGGCCCTCGCGGCCAACGCCCACGACATGCTGGAGCAGACCGAGCGGGCCCTGGAGCGCCTGGAGGCGGGCACCTACGGGCTCTGCGAGAACTGCGGCAAGGCGATCGGCAAGGCCAGGATGCAGGCGTTCCCGCGGGCCACGCTGTGCGTCGAGTGCAAGCAGAAGCAGGAGCGCCGCCACTAGGGCCGGGACCGCCGTGCGGATCGGGGCGGACCGGGACGCCACGGAAACGGCCGCCTGACGTACTCTCGTGTTCTGTTCAGGGTCTCCGGGAGCCTGACAGCTTCCTGGTCGAGCTAGTTCGAGGGACTCACGTGGCAGAGGCGGAGCGCATCATCGGTACGCCCGAGGTCGGGGACGACGGACCCCTGCCGGAGTCCGAGCGGCCCAGGGGCCACCGCCGGATCGCGGCACTGCTCATCGTGGCGGTGCTCGCGTACCTCCTCGACCTCGGCAGCAAGATGCTGGTGGTGGCGAAGCTGGAGCACCAGCCGCCGATCCGCCTCGTCGGCGACCTGCTCAAGCTCGACGCGATCCGCAATCCGGGGGCCGCCTTCGGTTTCGGCGAGGCCTTCACGATCATCTTCACCTGCATCGCCGCCGGTGTGATCGTGGTGATCGTGCGGCTCGCCCGCAAGCTCTACAGCCTGCCCTGGGCCATCGCCCTCGGCCTGCTGCTGGGCGGTGCGCTCGGCAACCTCACCGACCGGATCTTCCGGTCCCCGGGTGTCTTCCGGGGCGCCGTGGTCGACTTCATCGCGCCCGCGCACTTCGCCGTCTTCAACCTCGCGGACTCGGCGATCGTGTGCGGCGGGATCCTGATCGTGCTGCTCTCCTTCAAGGGTCTGGACCCGGACGGCACCGTCCACAAGGACTGACCGCGCGAAGCCCCGGGCGGGCCCGCCGGGGCCGCCCGGAGCATGATCGCGGATCGGGCGAGCGGTCTTGTCCTGCATACTCGACAGGTGAGTACGATTCCCGAGATCCGAACCCTGCCTGTTCCCGACGGCCTCGAAGGCGAGCGCATCGACGCCGCGATCGCCCGCATGTTCGGGTTCTCCCGGACGAAGGCGGCCGAACTGGCCTCGGCCGGGAAGGTGTCGGTCGACGGCAGTGTCGTCGGGAAGTCCGAGCGCGTGCACGGTGGCGCCTGGCTCGAAGTCGAGATGCCCGCCCCGCCGCGCCCGGTCGAGCTGGTGGCCGAGCCCGTCGAGGGCATGGAGATCGTCCACGACGACGACGACATCGTGGTCGTGATGAAGCCCGTGGGCGTCGCCGCCCACCCCAGCCCCGGCTGGACCGGCACCACCGTGATCGGCGGCCTCGCCGCCGCCGGCTACCGCATCTCCACCTCCGGCGCCTCCGAGCGCCAGGGCGTGGTCCACCGCCTCGACGTCGGCACGTCCGGCCTGATGGCCGTCGCCAAGTCCGAGCGCGCCTACACCTCCCTGAAGCAGCAGTTCCGCGAGCGCGTCGTGGACAAGCGCTACCACGCGCTCGTCCAGGGCCACCCGGACCCGATGAGCGGCACCATCGACGCGCCCATCGGCCGCCACCCCAGCTCGGACTGGAAGTGGGCCGTGACCCAGGAGGGCAAGCCCTCCGTCACCCACTACGACCTGATCGAGGCGTTCCGCGCGGCTTCGCTGCTGGACATCAAGCTGGAGACCGGCCGTACGCACCAGATCCGCGTGCACATGTCGGCGCACCGGCACCCCTGCGTGGGCGACCTCACCTATGGCGCCGACCCGACCATCGCCAAGCGCCTGGGCCTGACCCGGCAGTGGCTGCACGCGGTGCGGCTCGGCTTCGAGCACCCGTCGGACGGCCGGTGGGTCGAGTTCGAGAGCACCTACCCAGCCGACCTCCAGCACGCGCTGGACGTGATCCGCGCCGAGAGCGAGTGACCGGATGACCGCGGGCGCGGCCGCCGGGCCGGTGGCGTACGAGGTCCGGGTCGCGGCGTCGGAGGCCGATGTCGCGGCCTGCTTCGCCGTGCGGACCGAGGTGTTCGTCATCGAGCAGTCGGTGCCGGAATCCATCGAGTACGACGCCTACGACGCGGACGCGGTCCACGTCCTGGCCGTCGGGCCGCAGGGACCGCTCGGCACCGGGCGGCTGCTGCACGGCGCGGCCGCCCTCGGCAAGACGGGCTCCCCGGACGTGGGATCGCTCGGCCGGCTGGCCGTCACCCGGGCCGCCCGCGGCCTCGGCGTCGGGGCCGCGCTGGTCCGGGCCATCGAGGCCGAGGCCGTACGGCTGGGTCTGAGCGCGGTGGACCTCGGCGCGCAGACGCACGCGCTCGGCTTCTACGAGCGGCTCGGGTACACGGCGTACGGCCCGGAGTTCGACGACGCGGGCATGCCGCACCGCGCGATGCGCCGGCCCCTGGGATAACCGGGACCACACCCCCGGCCCGCACGCCTGAGGCATCCGTGCCCGGGGATGGGGCAGGGTGAGGGAGTGGATCAGCTCGCCCTCTTCTTCGTGCTCCTGCTCGGCGCGGTCGTCACCGTCCCGCTCGGCGACCGGCTCCGGCTGCCCGCGCCGGTGCTGATGACCATCGGCGGGGTGGTCCTGGCCCTCGTCCCGGTGGTCCCGAACGTCGACATCCCGCCCGAGTACATCCTGCCGCTCGTCCTGCCGCCGCTGCTCTACGCCTCGGTGCAGCGGACCTCCTGGCGGCAGTTCGCGGCCAACATCCGGCCCATCTTCCTGCTCGCGGTGGCGCTCGTCTTCGTGACCACCGCCGCCGTGGCCGCCGTCGCGCACGCGGTGGTCCCCGGGCTGCCGATCGCGGCGGCCGTCGCGCTCGGCGCGCTGGTGGCCCCGCCCGACCCGGTCGCGGCGACCGCGGTCGCCGGAGCGCTGGGGCTGCCCCGGCGGATGGTGTCGATCCTGGAGGGCGAGGGGCTCTTCAACGACGTGACCGCCATCGTGCTCTACCACGTGGCGGTCGGCGCGGCCGTCGGCGGCAGCTTCTCCTGGCCCGGCGCGCTGGGCGAGTTCGTGCTGTCCGCCGTCGTCGCGCTGGCCGTCGGCCTGGCCCTCGGCTGGGCCGCCAACCGGCTCATGGGCCGACTCGGCGACGCCACGCTGCAGATCGGGCTGACCCTGCTGGTGCCCTTCGTCGCCTACGTGCTCGCCGAGGAGTTCGGGGGGTCGGGCGTGCTGGCCGTGCTGACCACCGCGCTGTTCCTGGCCGAGTACGCCACGGACGCGGACGACGTGCTCGGGCGGCTGGCCGGGCACACCTTCTGGGAAGTCGTCGACATGCTGGTCACCGGCGTCGCCTTCGGACTGATCGGGCTGGAGCTGCACCACGTCTTCGGCACGGCGAGCGGCCGCGAGTGGGCCATGGCCGGGTGGGCGGCGGCCGTCGTCGCGGTCGTGGTCGGGGTCCGGCTGCTCTGGCTGATGCCCGCGTCCTGGCTGGCGCAGAAGCTGCACGACCGGCGCGACGTCGACGAGGAGATCCCGCTGACCTGGCGGGAGAGCGTGGTCATGTGGTGGGCCGGGATGCGCGGGGTGGCCTCGGTCGCGCTGGCCCTCGCCCTCCCGTACCGGACGGACGACGGGGAGCCCTTCCCGGTCCGCGACGAGATCGTCTTCATCGCCTTCGCCGTGATCATGGTCACACTGCTGATCCAGGGGCTCACCCTGCCCTGGCTGGTGCGCCGCCTGGGGGTGGAGGCGGACGAGGACGCGGAGCGGGACGTCGAGCGCGCGCTCGCGATCCGCGCCGCGCGGGCCGCCAAGCGGCGGCTCAAGGAGATCGAGGAGGTGGAGCAGCTCCCGGACGACCTGGTCGAGCAGCTGCACCGGCGGGCCTACGACGTCGGCGCCAGGATCAGCCCCGACATGGTCGACGACGAGCGGCGCGAGGCGTACGCGAAGCGGGTGGAGCGGATCCGGGACGTCCAGCGCATCCAGCGGGAGATGATGTCCGCCGCCCGCCACGAGGTGCTCGCGGCGCGCAGCGAACCCGGCGCCGATCCGGAGATCGTCGACCGGGTCCTGCGCCACCTGGACGTCCGCAGCCTGCGCAATCCGTAGGCCGGTCTGCCAGGCCCCCGAGCCCCTGCGGCTACACCTGGTAGCGGTCCGGGGCGAACAGGTCCAGGTGGCCCGCGATCCACTCCGAGGTCAGGGCCAGCCCCTCGGTGAGGGAGACCCGCGGCCGCCAGCCCGCCCACTCGCGGGCCCGGGAGTTGTCCGACAGCAGCCGCTGCACCTCGCTGCCCGACGGGCGCAGCCGCGCGGGGTCGGCCACGACCTCCGCGTCCCGGCCCGAGGCGGTGATCAGCGCGGCGGCCAGGTCCCCGATGGAGATCTCCTGCCCGGAGCCGAGGTTGACCACCTCGCCCAGGGCCCGGTCGCACCCGGCGAGCGCCAGGAACCCCTCGGCCGTGTCCGTGACGTAGGTGAAGTCCCGGGTCGGGGTCAGCGAGCCGAGGCGGATCTCCCGGGCGCCGGAGTGCAGTTGGGCGAGGATCGCCGGGATCACGGCCCGCGCCGACTGCCGGGCGCCGTAGGTGTTGAAGGGCCGCACCACCGTCACCGGCAGCCCGAAGGCGTGGTGGAAGGAGAGCGCCATCATGTCGGCGCCGATCTTGGACGCGGAGTACGGGGACTGCGGCTGGAGCGGGTGGGCCTCGGAGATCGGCGCCGTCAGGGCGGTGCCGTACACCTCGCTGGTCGAAGTGTGCACCAGGCGCCGCACCGCGTGGCGCCGGCAGGCCTCGGCGACGTTCTCGGTGCCGGTCACGTTCGTCTGCACGTAGGCCCCGGGGGAGACGTAGCTGTACGGGATCCCGATCAGCGCGGCCAGGTGGAAGACGGTGTCGCACCCGGCCACCGCGTCGCTCACCCGGCCCGCGTCCCGCACGTCGCCCGCCCACATCTCCACCGGGCCGCCCGGGTCGGCGAGGTAGCGCGCGAGGTGGCCCTTGTCCGCGTAGGGCTTGTAGTGCACGAAGGCCCGCACCCGGGCGCCCCGCGCCACCAGCAGGTCGACCAGGGTGGAGCCGATGAACCCCTCCGCCCCGGTGACCAGGACGGTGCGCCCGCTCCAGTCGGCGGCGGGGGCGGGGCGTGCGGCGCCGGGGTGTGCTGCGGTGCTCATGCGTGCTGCTCCAGGGAGGTGTAGAGG
This sequence comes from Streptomyces sp. NPDC006529, assembly GCF_040611795.1. Classification (NCBI taxonomy): domain Bacteria; kingdom Bacillati; phylum Actinomycetota; class Actinomycetes; order Kitasatosporales; family Streptomycetaceae; genus Streptomyces; species Streptomyces sp. NPDC006529. The sequence goes on from NZ_JBEXPB010000028.1 coordinate 49,566, forward strand.
AAGGGGGAGGGGATCGGCAGGGGGTGGCCGGCGACCCGCAGGACCTCGGCGGCCAGGAGTTCGGCGGCCCGCGCGTGCGGGCCCGGCTCCGCGGCGCCGGTCATGGCGGCCAGCCGGGCCGGATCGGCCAGCAGCGGCCCCACCAGCTCGGCGAGCCGGGCGGCGGTGGTCTCGCCGTCGGCCAGCAGCAGGCCCGCGCCCGCCTCCGACAGCACCCGGGCGTTGTGCGTCTGGTGGTCGCCGGGCGCGTGCGGGTAGGGCACCAGCACGGCCGGGACCCCCGTCGCGGCCAGTTCCGCGACGGTCGCCGAACCCGCCCGGCACACCACCAGGTCCGCCGCCGCGTACACCAGGTCCATCCGGTCCAGGTAGGACACGGCCCGCGCGATCCGGTGGCCGCCGTTCGCCGCCAGCTCCCCGGCCGCCGCGTCCAGCGCCCCCGGCCCGGTCTTGACCAGCAGCTGCACGTCGTCCCGCTCGCGCCACAGCCCCGCCAGGGCGGTCGCCGCCCCGGTCAGCCGTACGGCACCCAGGCTGCCCCCGTTGAACACGACGAGCCGCCGACCGGCGGGCACCCGCAGGGCCCGCCGGGCCTCGTGGCGCAGCGCCTCGCGCGCCGGGCGGTCCAGCCGCGCGAGCCCGGCCAGCGCCGCGGAGATCGGCATTCCGGTGGTGAGCGCGTGCGCCCCGCCCGCCAGGTGGGCGCGGCTGCGGTCGAAGGCGACCGCGATGTGCGGGGTGAGCCGGGCCGCGAAGCGGTTGGCCCGGCCGGGCACCGCGTTGGACTCGTGGATCACGGCGGGCAGCCCGGCCATCCGCGCCCCCAGGACGGCGGGCGCGCTCGGGTAGCCGCCCATGCCGACGGCGACCTGCGCGCCCTGGGCGCGGATGACGGTGTGGGCCTGGCCCGCCGAGCGCAGCAGGGCCGCGGGCAGCAGGTAGCGCTTCGCGCCGAGCGCGGGATCGAAGGGGATCATGTCGACGGTGTGCAGCCGGTAGCCCGCGCCGGGGATCAGCCCGGTCTCCAGGCCGCGTTCGGTCCCGATGAACGAGATGACCGCCCCGGGGACGGCGGCGCGCAGCGCGTCGGCGAGCGCGAGCCCCGGATAGATGTGGCCGCCGGTGCCGCCCGCACCGATCACGACGGAGAGTGGTGTGGTCATGGCCGCACACTCCCGGTGCGCCCTAAGAAGGTTCTAAGAGGTTCGCCGGGCCGCCTTTGGCACTCTGTGTCCCATGAGCAGTCAGCCGAGCGGTGGCCGTGGTCAGCGGATCCTGGTGGTCGACGACGAGCCGGAGGTGCGGGCCGCCGTCCAGGACGGACTCGCGGTCGAGGGGTACGAGGTGCGCGGGGCCGCCGACGGGCTGGCCGCGCTGACCGAGGTCGGGAGCTGGCAGCCGGACGCGCTGGTGCTGGACGTGATGATGCCGGTGCTCGACGGGCTCGGGGTGTGCCGTCAGCTGCGGGCGCTGGGCGACCGGACGCCCGTACTCGTCCTCACCGCGCTCGGCTCGGTCAGCGAGCGGGTCGACGGGCTGGAGGCGGGGGCGGACGACTACCTCGTCAAACCCTTCGCCCTGGACGAGCTGGTGGCCCGGGTCCGGGCGCTGCTGCGGCGGGCCGCGCCGGAGCCGGACGGCGGGCCCGCCGAACTCGGCTTCGCCGACCTCGTCCTCGACCCGGCGACCCGGACCGGGCGCCGGGGCGGCCGGAACCTGGAATTCAGCCGGACCGAGGCCGCCCTGCTCGAACTGCTGCTGCGCCATCCCGGGCAGGTGCTCCCGCGCGAGCTGATCCTGGAGCTGGTGTGGGGGCGCGACTTCGGCCCGGACTCCAACTCGCTGGCCGTGTACGTCGGCTACCTGCGCCGCAAGCTGGAGGCCGCGGGCGAGCCACGCCTCGTCCACACCGTGCACGGGGTCGGCTACCGGCTGGACGCGGCGTGAGCGGGCAGCGCGCCGGGCACGGGCATGGGGGCGGGGGTGGTGGCGGTGGCGGGCCGCGCGGTGCGGGGCTCCGCGGGCGCGGCCGCCGCGGGCTCGGCGCGCCCTGGCGGCGGCGCCGGCCGCTGCGCACCCGCCTCGCGCTCGCCGTCACCGCAGCCGTGGCCTTCGTCGCGCTCGGGGTCTGCGTGGCCGCGTTCCTCGTCGTGCGGTCCGCGCTCTACGAGCAGCTCGACAGCAGCCTCACCCAGTCCGCCCGGCTCGCCGCGCAGCGCGGCGCGGGGGCCGGGCCCGGGACGCTGGCCGGGGAGTGCCGCTTCCGGGCGGCCCCCGCCTGCGCGGAGGTGGTGCCGCGGGATCCCGGGCGGGACCCGGCCAAGGGGTTCCTGCTGCCGGTCGACGAGCGGACCCGGGAGGTCGCCGCGGGCGAGCGCCGGCCCTTCTACACGGACATCGAGGTGTCCGGCTTCCCCGCCCGGATGCTGACCACCGACTTCGCGGACGGGCGGGCGCTCCAGGTCGCGCTGCGCGCCGACTCCGTCGAGGCGGGGATCACGGAGGCCGCCTGGCAGCTGGTCCTGACCGGCGCGGCCGGGGTGCTGCTCGCCGCCTGGCTCGGGTACTGGGTCTCGCGCACCGGGCTGGCGCCGGTCACCCGGCTCACCGCCACGGCCGAGCGGATCGCCGCGACCCGCGACCCCCGGCACCGGATCGAACTGCCCCCGCCGGGGCGGGAGGACGAGATCACCCGGCTCGCGGACAGCTTCAACACGATGCTGGGCGAGCTGGAGCAGTCCGTCACCGCCCAGCGCAGGCTCGTCGCCGACGCCTCGCACGAACTGCGCACCCCGCTGACCGCGCTGCGGACCAACGCCGAACTCCTGGCGCGCGCCGACCGGTTGACCCCGGAGCAGCGGGCGCGGGCGAGCGGGGCGCTGGGCCGCCAGCTGCGGGAGGTGACCGGGCTGGTCAACGACCTGATCGAGCTGGCCCGGGACGAGGAGCCGCAGCCGCTGGTGGAACGGGTGCGGCTGGCCGCGCTGCTGGAACACGGGGTGGCGGCGGCCCGTACGCACTGGCCGGCCGTGCCGTTCGCCCTCCGGGTGGCCGAGGAGCTCCGCACGGCCGGGGAAGAGGCCGGGGGCACGGTCCCCGGCGTGCCGGCCCGGCTCAGCCGGCTGCTGGCCAACCTGCTCGACAACGCCGCGAAGTTCAGCCCTCCCGGGCTCCCGGTGGAGGTCGAACTGACCGCGTCCGGCGGCCGTCCGCAGCTGACGGTCCGGGACCACGGCCCGGGCATTGCGGACGAGGACCTCCCGTACGTCTTCGACCGCTTCTACCGCGCGAACGCCTCCCGCGCCCTGCCCGGCTCGGGCCTCGGCCTGGCCATGGCCCGCCAGATCGCCCGCGCGCACGGGGCGGAACTGACGGCGGAGCGGGCGCCGGGGGGCGGGGCGCTGTTCCGGCTCGGCTTCGGCGGGGGCGGCGCCGTGTAGGTCGGGGCGGGCTCGACGGACGGAGTCCGGCGCAGCGGCGCGATGCCGGTGAGGCCCCCCGGGGCCGAGGAGTGCGAGGGGCGCGTCAGGAGAGGGGTCCGGGCGGGGCCTCGACGGCGGGTGAGGTCGCGATGCGGGGGAGGGCGTAGGGGTGTTCCGCGGCCAGCCAGGCGATCAGCCGCTCGCGGACCGCGCACCGCAGGGTCCAGATGTCGTCCGCGTCCTTCGCGGTGACCACGGCCCGCACCTGGATGGTGTGCGGGGTGGTGTCGGTGACGACCAGGCCGCTGGAGCGGCCGTCCCACTCGGGGTGCTCCTTGAGGATGTCCTGGAGCTTCTCCCGCATCAGGGCGACCGGAGCCCGGTGGTCCAGGTGCAGGAAGACCGTCCCGGTCATCTCCGCGCCGCCGCGCGACCAGTTCTCGTACGGCTTCCCGGTGAAGTACGACACCGGCATCGTGATCCGCCGCTCGTCCCAGGTCCGCACGACGAGGAAGGTCAGGGTGATCTCCTCGACCTTCCCCCACTCCTTGTCCACGACGACCGTGTCCCCGATCCGGACGGTGTCGCCGAAGGCGATCTGGAGTCCGGCGAAGAGGTTCCCCAGCGTGGACTGGGCGGCGATGCCGGCCACGATGCCGACGACGCCGGCCGAGGCCAGCATCGAGGCGCCCACCGTCCGCATCGTGGGGAAGGTCAGCAGCATCGCGGCGACCGCCAGCACCACGACCATCGCGGTGACGGCCCGCTGGATGAGCGTGATCTGCGTACGGACGCGGCGCACCCGGGCCTGGTCGGTGGCCCCGGCGGCGTAGCGGAAGTACACCGATTCGACGGCCGCGGTCGCGATCCGCACCAGCAGCCAGGCCGCCGCCGCGATCAGGACCAGGTCCAGGGTGCGGCCGACGGGCACCCGGTAGATCCCCAGCGTCCCGGCCTGCAGGTACGAGGCCCGGAGCAGGGCGGCCCACAGCAGCAGCAGGAACGGGGGGCGGCAGCGGCGCAGCAGACCCCACAGCGGGGTCTCGCGGTGCCGGGCGTCGGCGCGGCGCAGCAGCAGGTCGAGCAGCCACCCGGCGAACAGGGTGAGTACGACCGAGCCGCCGATCACGATCAGCGGGCGCAGTACGGTCTCCATGCCCAGACCGTAGCGGAGCCGGTCGGGCTCCCGTGGGCGGGAGTCCGCCGAGCTGGCACGATTGACCCATGAACATCATGCTTTTCCACTCGACGTACGGTCTGCGGCCCGCGGTGCTCGCCGCGGCCGAGCGGCTGCGGGCCGCGGGGCACGAGGTGCAGGTCCCCGACCTCTTCGAGGGGCGTACGTTCGGGACGGTCGAGGAGGGCATGGCCCACCAGGAGGAGATCGGCCGCGACGAGCTGCTCCGGCGCGCGGTCCTGGCGGCGGCTCCCCACTCGGACGGCGGTCTGGTCTACGCCGGTTTCTCCTTCGGCGGCTCGGTGGCCCAGCACCTCGCCTTCGCCGACGCCAAGGCGCGCGGGCTGCTGCTCCTGCACGGCACCTCCGACATCGCCGACGACGCGGCGGTCGACGACCTGCCGGTCCAGCTGCACATCGCGGACCCGGACCCCTTCGAGCCGCACGACTGGCTGACCGCCTGGTACCTGCGGATGCGGCGCGCGGGCGCGGACGTGGAGGTCCACCGCTACCCGGGCGCGGGTCACCTCTACACGGACCCGGAGCTCCCGGACTACGACGAGGAGGCGGCCGAGCAGACCTGGAAGGTGGCTCTGGCCTTCCTCGACGGCCTGTAGGAGGACCGGCGGGCCCGCACGGGCCGGATACGGCGAGGGGCACGGCCCGGCGGATGCCGGACCGTGCCCCTTTCGGCGCCGGAGGACTAGGCGCGGTAGGCGGTCCACATGCTCTTCATGCGGGCCACCTGGCCCGAGGTGAACTGGTACATGCACGAGTCGTACGTGTAGTCCATGAAGTTGTGGATCGGGTCCGCGCCGCTGGCGGTGCAGGTGTCGCGCCCGGTCGGGCACTCGAAGGCCGCGCTCGACTCGGCCGGGGTGTCGGTGACCGAGTCACCGCTGCCCGAGCAGCCGCCCTGGAAGGTGTGGTAGAGGCCCAGCCAGTGGCCGACCTCGTGGGTGGCGGTGTCGCCCTGGTTGTAGTTGGTGGCGGAGCCGCCGGGGATGGAGCTGTTGAGGATGACCACGCCGTCCATCTTGGGCTGCGAGTTGTACGAGCTGGGGAAGGTGGCCCAGCCGAGCAGCCCGCCGCCGAGGTTGGCGGTGTAGAGGTTCAGCGCGTTCTTGCCGCCCTTGCGCAGGGCGTTCTTCATGTTCTTCTCGGCCGTGGTGCCGTCGGAGACGGTGTACCAGGTCGCGTTGTTCGTGGTGTCGGTGCCGGCGAGCGCGAACTGGAAGCCGGAGTTGACGTTGCCGGTGCCCTGGCCCGCGTAGGCGGCGTTCAGGACGGCGATCTGGCTGTTGATCTGCGCGGACGTCAGCTGGCCGGCGGTGCCGTTGGTGATCACGTGGACGTAGACCGGGATGGTCGTCGTCGCGGCGACGGCGTCGGCGCGCAGGCCGTCGAGCTGCTGCGCCCTGGCGGTGGCGGCCGCCAGGCCGAGCTTCGACTTGAGGTCCGCGTCCATGGCCTTGACCTGGGCGTCGGTCAGCTCGTTGGAGTCGGAGGCGTGCTGCGTGTGGGGGCGCGCGACACGGGCGTTGGCGGCGGCGCCGGTCCCGGCGCCCTGGTCGGCGCAGACCTCGGCGGGGGTCTTGACGGCGGAGGCGGCGGCGACCGAGGTGGGGGAGGTCAGCGGCGCCAGGGCAAGGGTTCCGGCGAGGACGGCCGTTCCCATGAGGCGGCGGCGGAGAAGGGGGGATATGCGGGCGACAGCGCGCACGTGGGCTCCTCGTAGCGTGGTGGGGGCGGAGGTATTTCCTCACGCTGGCGCGAAGCTTACGTGTGCATGTCATCTTCAAGTCAATGCTTGAAAGTAAAAGATTTGTTGCTTCCAGGGAGTGGGGGCCTCCGGAAAATGGCCGAAAACCCCCACGCACCGGAAATTTGACGGCGCGTCAGCGCACCGGCCGGTCTGCCCGCTCCACCTTCTGGGTACCGTTCAGCGTCCGGTACGAACGCTCCCAGGACGAGGTCGCGTTCTGCTTCGTCTTGTCTGAGATCGTGTAGTAGTCCATCTGCGACCGCTCGGCCGTCACGTCCAGGACGCCGTACCCGTGAGCGTCCATGTCCAGCCATTTCACATGGCGGTTGGCGGCCTTGACGGCGGTCTCGGCCACCAGCGAGACGGTGTCGGCCGGGACGTGGAGGATGTCGTCGAGGTTGTCCGAGGTCACCGAGGTCACCACGAACTCGACCGCCGCCGACTTCGAGAAGGGGTACGTCGCGGCCGTCACCGGCACGTCGTTGGCCCACGCCATGTGGATGTCACCGGTCAGGAACACCGTGTTGCGGATGTCGCGGCCGCTGAGATGGCCCAGCAGCTCCGCCCGGTCGTCCGTGTAGCCGTCCCACTGGTCGACATTGACGGCGAGGCCGCCCTTGGGCAGTCCCAGCAGTCCGGCCAGCGGCTCCAGCAGGTGCGCCGGGAGCGCGCCGAAGGCCACCGGGGAGATCATCACCGAGGTGCCGACCAGCTTCCACGCGGCTTGCGAGGAGGCCAGCCCGGACTTCAGCCAGTCCAGCTGGGCCCGCCCGGTGATGCTGCGCTCCGGGTCGTCCACCGCGCCGCTGCCGACGCCGGCCTGCTGGGAGCGGAAGCTGCGGAGGTCCAGCAGGAGGAGGTCGACCAGGTCGCCGAAGCGCAGCTGCCGGTAGACGGTGCCCTCGGTGGAGGGGCGCACCGGCATCCACTCGAAGTAGGCCCGCTTCGCGGCGGCGGCGCGGGCCGCCCAGTCGCCCTCGGCGCCCGGCGTGTGGTTCTCCGCGCCGCCGGACCAGGCGTCGTTGGCGAACTCGTGGTCGTCCCATATCGCGATCACCGGGTGGGCCGCGTGCAGCGCCTGGAGGTCGGCGTCCGTCTTGTAGTTCCCGTGCCGGGTGCGGTAGTCGGCGAGGGTGAGGATCTCGTGCGTCGGCGCGTGCGGGCGCACCACGTACTTCGGCTCCGGGAAGCCGCCCGTCTTGTACTCGTAGATGTAGTCGCCCAGGTGCAGCACCGCGTCCAGGTCGGCGCGAGCGGCCAGGTGCCGGTAGGCGGAGAAGTAGCCCGACTCCCAGTTCGCGCAGGAGACCACGCCGAAGCGGATGCCGGGGACCCGCGCGCCGGCCGCCGGGGCGGTACGGGTCCGCCCGGCCGGGGAGACCGTGTCCCCGGCGGTGAACCGGTACCAGTAGGCGGTCTGCGGACGCAGCCCCCGCACGTCCGCCTTGACGGTGTGGTCGGCGGCCGCCGTCGCCGTGACGGAGCCGCTCGCGGTGATCCGGGTGAAGGCCCGGTCCTCGGCCACCTCCCAGTCCACGCGGGTGTCGGGGCCGAGGCCGGAGCCGGGGACGGCCCCGGCGGTGGGGGTGACGCGCGTCCAGAGCAGGACGCCGTCGGGCAGCGGGTCGCCCGAGGCGACGCCGTGCAGGAAGGCGGGCGCGTTCCCGGCGGCCCGGGCGGGCGCTGCGAGGGCGGCCGTCGCGGCGACGGGGGCGAGCACGGCGACGCCGGCGGCGGCCTTGACGACCGTACGGCGACGCGGCTCGGCGGAAGGAGAGGGGAGATGACTGGTCACGGCCGGTCAGATTACTGGCCGGTAGGGCTGCGGGACAGCCCTGGGAAAGCAAAGGGCGGGCGAACTCCCGGAGTTCGCCCGCCCCTGTCGCCCGGTGCCCCGGATCAGCCCTTCAGGGCCGCGTCGATCGCGGTGTTGTACGCCTCGACCGTCTGCGGGGTCTCGATCTTCTTGCCGTCCATCTTCAGCGTCGGGGTGCCGGTCACGCCGGACTTGTCGAACGCCTTGGACATCTCCAGCGCCCACCGGTCGTAGGTGCCGTCCTCGACCGCCTTCTTGAAGGCCGCGTTGCCCTTGAGGGCCGGGACCTGGTCCGCGACCTTCAGCAGGGCCGCGTCCTTGGCGAAGGCGTCGTCGCGCTCGTCGGGGTGGTTCGCCGTCGAGTACAGCGCCGCCTTGTACTCCAGGAACGCCTCCGGGCTGACGTCGAGCGCCGCGCCCAGCGCGCTGAGCGCGTTCTTCGAGCCCTCGCCGGAGGACATCTTGTCGATGAAGGTCGCGCCGATGTACTGGAGCTTGAACTTGCCCGCGTCGACGTCCTTCTTCACCTGCGCGCCCGCGGTCTGCTCGAACTGGGCGCAGGCCGGGCAGCGGGAGTCCTCGTACAGCTCCAGGGTCTTCTTCGCGTCCGCCTTGCCGATGACCACGGTCGTGCCGTTGTCGCCGGTGGTGTTCTTCGGCTTGACCAGCGTGGCCGTGGCCGCGGCCTCCCAGGCGGTGGGCTTGGTGTTCTGGACGACCGCGTAACCGATGCCGCCCGCCAGCGCGAGGGTCACGACGACCGCGCCCGCCACCATGACCTGACGGCGGACCTTGTCCTTCTTCGCCTGGCGCTCGCGCTCGGCGCGCAGCTTCTCGCGCGCGGCTGCCTTGTTGGCGTGGCTGTTGCGGGAACTCATGGGGTACTCCGTGGGATCAGGGACTGCGGATGGGGGACTGCGTGCGTCAGACGCCGAAGACGGGCGCCGGACGCGGCGGTCCCCTCCGTCCCACGGAATGGGCGGGGAAGCGGGTACGGGCCCCCACGCCCGGAAGGACCGCCCGCAGCGCGGGCCGCCGGGACCCGGGGGCCGCGGCCACCGAAGCCACCGCGAGCAGCAGCGGCCGGAAGGCGCGCACCGCGATCACGCGCAGCAGCCGGCCCAGGGCCCGCTCCCCGCGGCGCAGCCACAGGGCGGCCAGCAGCCCCACCGAGACGTGCGCCGCCAGCAGCAGCCAGGGCGTCCAGGGTCCGGGCGAGGTCAGCAGCAGCGCCGGGTCGGCAGCGGGCCCGGCGACGGTGGCCAGCGGTCCGCCCACCGGGGTGCCCCCGCACAGCTCGGCCAGCCCGAGCGCGCGCAGCGGGCCGTCGACCGGGCCGCCCGCGGGGCCGTAGCAGAGGTGCTGGGCGGCGCTGAAGGCCGTGTCGGCGGCCAGCTCCAGCGGGACGAGCAGCCCGCCGATCGCGGCGAAGCCGCGCTCGCGGCCGGCCAGGACGAAGGCCGGTCCGAAGACGGCGGCGAAGGCGCCGGCCAGCAGGACGGGCGGCAGCGGCACCCGGGACAGCAGGACGTGCGAGCCGGCCGAGAGCAGCACGACGAACGCGCTGAACAGCGCCGCCCGCAGCCCTCGGAGCCCGCGCAGCCCCCGGAGCCCCGCCTCTGATATGTCCATCGCGGCCGAGTGTGCCACGCGTCCCTGTGAAGGAGGACCCCGGCCCCACTCACATAAAAGGACTTTTACGGAGTGATCCTCCCATTGCGGAAGAGGTCCACGAAGATCTGGTGGTCCGCGCGCGCCCGGGCGCCGTAGGCGTGCGCGAAATCGACCAGCAGCCCGGCGAAGCCCTCCTCGTCGGCCGCGATCGCCGCGTCGATGGCCCGCTCGGTGGAGAAGGGCACCAGCGACTGCCCGCTCTCGGCCGCGTCGGCCGCCGCGTGCATGGTCGCCGTCGCCCGCCCCAGGTCCGCGACCACGGCCGCGATCTCCGCCGGGTCGTCGATGTCCGACCAGTCCAGGTCCACCGCGTAGGGGGAGACCTCCGCGACCAGCTGCCCCGACCCGTCCAGCTCGGTCCAGCCCAGCCACGGGTCGGCGTGCGCCTGGAGCGCGCGCTGGGAGATCACCGTGCGGTGGCCCTCGTGCAGGAAGTAGTCCCGTACCGCCCGGTCGGTCACGTGCCGGGAGACGGCCGGCGTCTGCGCCTGCTTGAGGTAGATCACGACGTCGTTCTCCAGGGCGTCGCTGTGCCCCTCCAGCAGGATGTTGTAGGAGGGCAGGCCCGCCGAGCCGATGCCCACGCCCCGGCGGCCGACCACGTCCTTGACCCGGTAGGAGTCCGGGCGGACCAGCGACTCCTCCGGCAGGGTCTCCAGGTAGCCGTCGAAGGCGGCCAGCACCTTGTACCGGGTCGCCGCGTCCAGCTCGATCGCGCCGCCGCCCTCGGTGAAGCGGCGCTCGAAGTCGCGGATCTCGGTCATCGAGTCCAGCAGCGAGAACCGGGTGCGCGCGCGGGCCGCCCGCAGCGCCCCCAGCAGCGGGCCGTCGGCGGTGTCCAGTGTGAAGGAGGGCACCTCGTCGTTCTTCGCGCCGGTGGCCAGGGCGTGGATCCGCTCCCGGTAGGCGGCGGCGTAGGTCCGCACCAGGCCGCTGATCTGGTCGTCGCTGAGCGCCTTGGTGTAGCCGATCAGGGCGACGGAGGCCGCGAAGCGCTTGAGGTCCCAGGTGAAGGGGCCGACGTACGCCTCGTCGAAGTCGTTGACGTTGAATATCAGTCGGCCGTTGGAGTCCATGTAGGTGCCGAAGTTCTCGGCGTGCAGGTCGCCGTGGATCCAGACCCGGCCGGTCTGCTCGTCCAGGTACGGGCCGCCGTGCCGCTCCCGCTCCAGGTCCGCGTAGAACAGGCAGGCGGTGCCCCGGTAGAAGGCGAAGGCGGAGGCCGCCATCTTGCGGAACTTGACCTGGAAGGCGGCGGGGTCGGCCGCGAGCAGCGAGCCGAACGCGGTGTCGAACACGTCCAGTATCTGCTCGGCGCGCTGCTCGTTCGTCGTCTCGGTGACCGCCATGGCGGGTGCCTCCAGGTGGCGCGGGTCGTTCGGGCTGCCGGTCGGTTTCCGGACAGCGTCCATGGTCCTGCAACGGACGACCGTACCGTTCGGTGCCCGCGATCTTTTACCGGGTCGACGTAGACTTCGAGGCTGCCCCCTCACTTCCCCCGGAGGTCCGCCGTCGTGACCAAAACGCCGTTCACGCACCTGCACGTCCACACCCAGTACTCGCTGCTGGACGGTGCCGCGCGGCTGAAGGACATGTTCAACGCGTGCAACGAGATGGGCATGTCCCACATCGCCATGTCCGACCACGGCAACCTGCACGGGGCCTATGACTTCTTCCACACGGCGAAGAAGGCGGGCATCACTCCGATCATCGGGATCGAGGCGTACGTCGCCCCCGAGTCCCGGCGCAACAAGCGCCGCATCCAGTGGGGCCAGCCGCACCAGAAGCGCGACGACGTCTCCGGCTCCGGCGGATACACGCACAAGACGATCTGGGCCGCGAACGCCACCGGTCTGAACAACCTCTTCCGGCTGTCCTCCGACGCCTACGCCGAGGGCTGGCTCACCAAGTGGCCCCGCATGGACAAGGAGACCATCAGCCAGTGGTCCGAGGGGCTCATCGCCTCCACCGGCTGCCCCTCCGGCGAACTCCAGACCCGGCTGCGCCTCGGCCAGTTCGACGAGGCCCTCAAGGCCGCCTCCGAATACCAGGACATCTTCGGCAAGGAGCGGTACTTCCTGGAGCTGATGGACCACGGCATCGAGATCGAGCGCCGGGTCCGCGACGGGCTGCTGGAGATCGGCAAGAAGCTCGGCATCCCGCCGCTGGTGACGAACGACTCGCACTACACCTACGCGAGCGAGGCCGGCGCCCACGACGCCCTGCTGTGCATCCAGACCGGCAAGAACCTCTCCGACCCGGACCGCTTCCGCTTCGACGGCACCGGCTACTACCTGAAGTCCACGGAGGAGATGTACGCCATCGACTCCTCGGACGCCTGGCAGGAGGGCTGCGCCAACACCTGGAAGGTCGCCGAGCAGGTCGACACCGAGGGCATGTTCCAGTTCCGGAACCTGATGCCGAAGTTCGACATCCCGGAGGGCCACACCGAGGTCAGCTGGTTCCGCGAGGAGACCATGCGGGGCATGCACCGCCGCTACCCCGCGGGCATCCCGGACGACCGGATGAAGCAGGCCGAGTACGAGATGGACACGATCATCTCGATGGGCTTCCCCGGCTACTTCCTCGTGGTCGCCGACTTCATCATGTGGGCCAAGAACCAGGGGATCGCGGTCGGCCCCGGCCGTGGTTCCGCGGCCGGCTCGATCGTCGCCTACGCCATGGGCATCACCGACCTCGACCCGATCACCCACGGCCTGATCTTCGAGCGGTTCCTGAACCCCGAGCGCGTCTCCATGCCCGATGTCGACATCGACTTCGACGAGCGCAGGCGCGTCGAGGTGATCCGGTACGTGACCGAGAAGTACGGCGCCGACAAGGTCGCCATGATCGGCACCTACGGCACCATCAAGGCCAAGAACGCGATCAAGGACTCCGCGCGCGTCCTGGGCTACCCCTACGCCATGGGCGACCGTCTCACCAAGGCCATGCCCGCCGACGTCCTCGGCAAGGGCATCCCGCTCTCCGGCATCCTCGACCCGAAGCACCCGCGCTACGGCGAGGCCGGCGAGATCCGCGGGATGTACGAGAACGAACCGGACGTGAAGAAGGTCATCGACACCGCCATGGGCGTCGAGGGCCTGGTCCGCCAGATGGGCGTGCACGCGGCCGGCGTGATCATGTCCAGCGAGACGATCACGGACCACGTGCCCGTCTGGGTCCGGCACACCGACGGCGTCACCATCACCCAGTGGGACTACCCGAGCTGCGAGTCGCTCGGCCTGCTGAAGATGGACTTCCTCGGCCTGCGCAACCTGACGATCATGGACGACGCCGTCAAGATGGTGAAGGCCAACAAGGGGATCGACATCGATCTCCTGGGCCTGCCGCTCGACGACCCCAAGACCTTCGAACTGCTCGGCCGCGGCGACACCCTCGGCGTCTTCCAGTTCGACGGCGGCCCCATGCGCTCCCTGCTGCGCCTGATGAAGCCCGACAACTTCGAGGACATCTCCGCCGTCTCGGCCCTGTACCGGCCGGGCCCGATGGGCATGAACTCACACACGAACTACGCGCTGCGCAAGAACAAGCAGCAGGAGATCACCCCGATCCACCCGGAGCTGGAGGAGCCCCTCAAGGAGATCCTCGGCGTCACCTACGGCCTGATCGTCTACCAGGAGCAGGTCCAGAAGGCCGCCCAGATCATCGCCGGGTACTCGCTCGGCGAGGCCGACATCCTGCGCCGCGTGATGGGCAAGAAGAAGCCCGAGGAGCTGGCGAAGAACTTCGTCATCTTCGAGGCGGGCGCCAAGAAGAAGGGCTTCAGCGACCAGGCGATCAAGGCGCTGTGGGACGTCCTGGTCCCCTTCGCCGGCTACGCCTTCAACAAGGCCCACTCGGCCGCGTACGGCCTGGTCTCCTACTGGACCGCCTACCTCAAGGCGAACTTCCCGGCCGAGTACATGGCGGGGCTGCTCACCTCGGTCAAGGACGACAAGGACAAGTCCGCGATCTACCTGAACGAGTGCCGGCGCATGGGCATCAAGGTGCTCCCGCCGAACGTGAACGAGTCCGAGCCGAACTTCGCCGCGCAGGGCGACGACGTGATCCTCTTCGGGCTCACCGCCGTCCGCAACGTCGGCACCAACGTCGTCGACTCGATCATCAAGACGAGGAAGGCCAAGGGGAAGTACTCGACCTTCCCCGACTTCCTCGACAAGGTCGAGGCCGTGGTCTGCAACAAGCGGACCGTCGAATCCCTGATCAAGGCCGGGGCCTTCGACGAGATGGGTCACACCCGCAAGGGCCTGGTCGCCCACCACGAGCCGATGATCGACAACGTGGTGGCGGTCAAGCGCAAGGAGGCCGAGGGGCAGTTCGACCTCTTCGGCGGCATGGGCGACGAGAGCGCGGGCGACGAGCCCGGCTTCGGCCTCGACGTCGAGTTCTCCGACGTGGAGTGGGAGAAGTCCTACCTGCTCGCCCAGGAGCGCGAGATGCTCGGCCTCTACGTCTCCGACCACCCGCTCTTCGGCCTGGAGCACGTGCTGTCCGACAAGACGGACGCGGGCATCTCGCAGCTCACCGGCGGCGAGCACGGGGACGGCGCGGTCGTCACCATCGGCGGCATCATCTCCGGCCTCCAGCGCAAGATGACCAAGCAGGGCAACGCCTGGGCGATCGCCACCGTCGAGGACCTCGCCGGTTCCATCGAGTGCATGTTCTTCCCGGCGACCTACCAGCTCGTCTCGACCCAGCTCGTCGAGGACACCGTCGTCTTCGTCAAGGGCCGCCTGGACAAGCGCGAGGACGTGCCCCGCCTGGTCGCCATGGAGATGATGGTCCCCGACCTCACCTCCGCCGGAACCAACGCCCCGGTCGTCCTGACCATCCCCACCGTCAAGGTCACCCCGCCGATGGTCACCCGTCTCGGCGAGATCCTGCGCCACCACAAGGGGAACACCGAAGTCCGGATCAAGCTCCAGGGGCCGCGCACCACCACGGTGCTGCGCCTCGACAAGCACCGGGTGCAGCCCGACCCCGCGCTCTTCGGCGACCTCAAGGTGCTCCTCGGCCCGGCCTGCCTGGCCGGATAGCGCCGCCGCCGCCGCAGGGTCCGCGGGCCCGGCGGGTCGCGGTACGTGAAGAAAGGGCGCGTCCGGAGACATCCCGGACGCGCCCTTTCACGTACCGCACACGGAGGCGTCAGTTGTGGCCGAAGCGCTTCTCCCGGCCCTTGCGCGCCATGTCGGCGGGCGTGGGGTGCGAGATCCGCTGCTGGGCCTGATCCGTCAGCGACGAACTCCTGGCCTGATCGGCTCCGCGTTCCGGAGCCGAAGACTTCTGCGGTTCGCGGTTCTGCTTCTTGTTCTTGGCCATGGTGGAACCTCCGTGAGGGTCTAGGGGCCAGGACCGCCTTCACCCTCACATACCGCCCCAAGGGCCGCATTTTGGATCATTACTGCGCGTAGTCGGCGCCTC
This sequence comes from Streptomyces sp. NPDC006529, assembly GCF_040611795.1. NCBI lineage: Bacteria > Bacillati > Actinomycetota > Actinomycetes > Kitasatosporales > Streptomycetaceae > Streptomyces > Streptomyces sp. NPDC006529. The sequence continues at coordinate 64,862 of NZ_JBEXPB010000028.1, forward strand.
GCCCGCGCCCGCCGTGAGATCCGCCACGCCGATGATCGAGTTCCGGCCGTCAACCTCCTTGCGTTCGGGCAGACTCGGGGAAAACCCAGACCGTCCCCCCGCTCGGCCGGGCGGGACCCCCAGGGAAGAGGGTGGAAACGTGGACCGCTGCGTCGTCCTGGTGGACGCCGGCTATCTGCTGGGCGCCGCCGCGAGTCTCCTCGCAGGGGAGCCCTCGCGCTCCCGGATCACCGTCGACCACGCCGCCCTCATCCAGGGCCTGCGCGAGCGGGCCGAGGCCGACACGGAACAGCCCCTGCTGCGCATCTACTGGTTCGACGGCGCACCCGACCGGGTACCGCAGCCCGAGCACCGGCGGCTGCGCGTCATGCCCCGCGTCACCGTCCGCCTGGGCGCCCTGACCCGCAGCGACGGCCGCTGGGCGCAGAAGGGCGTCGACGCCGCCATGCACGCCGAGCTGACCGAACTCGCCCGCAACCGGGCCTGCTCGGACGTCGTCCTGGTCACCGGCGACGGCGACCTGCTCCCCGGCCTGATGTCCGCCAAGGAACACGGGGTCGCCGTCCACCTCTGGGCCGTCCAGGCCGCCGACGGCGACTACAACCAGTCCGAGGACCTCGTCGCCGAGGCCGACGAGCGCCGCGTCCTCGACCGCGCCTGGATCACCCGCGCCGTCCGCGCCCGCGACCTCTCCGGACTCTGCGCCCCCGCCCCCGCCCCGCGCCCAGAGATCGCCGCGATCCTCTCCGCCCCGCTGCCCGAAGCGGCCCTCGCCGAAGCCGGCCGGGGCGGCTCCGGTCCCGGCGGCCGGCGCGAGGCGGAGCCCGCCGCCCCCCGCAGCGACCCGGCCGGGGCGACCCAGCCCGTGGCCCCCGGCCGGCCCGTGCCCACCCCCAAGGACCTCGCCGTGCTCCGCGCCCCGGGCCACGGCGTCGGCCCCGCGCCCACCGCCAGCGGCCAGCAGGTCTCGCCCGGCGCCCAGGCGCCCAGCGCCCTGCGCTGGTCCTCCGACAAGGGCTGGATCGACCGCGCCGGACCGCTCGGCGAACCCGCCGAGACCGCCTCCTTGCCCACCCTCGCCCAGCTCACCAGCGCCGAACAGCGCTGGGCCGACCGCGAGGAGGACATCACCACCGTCGGCGGCGACCCCTTCGAGGTCGGCCAGGTCTTCGCCCGCCGCTGGATGGAACGCCTGCCCGAGAGCGTCCATCTGCACAAGCTGTCCACCATGTACCCGCGCATCCCGCACCGCATCGACGGCGAGCTGCTGCGCTACGCCGCCCGCTTCGGACTGCTCGCGCACAAGGACGACCAGATCGACGAACACGACCGCTACGCCATCCGGGCCGGATTCTGGCGGGAGATCGACGTCCGCGCCGCCGCCGAGCAGGCCACCGCCACCGCGCCCGCCGCCACCCCGAGCGCCTCCGCCCTCTCCCCGGGCGGCCGCTGAGCCCCGGGCCGTGGATGAGCCCGGGCACGGATGAGCCCCGGGCCGCCCGTCCGGCCCCCCGCCCGGGCCGGCCGCCGCGCCCCGGGGACGGCGGCGACGCGGGAACCCCGTAGGCTGCTCCCTCGTGGATACGGGCACAGCACAGGCAGGACGCGAACGGTCCGCGGCACCGGGACCGGGGGACCGGCCGGGGGACGTCGTCTGCGCCGTGCGCGACCTGGTCAAGACCTACCCCGCGGCCCGGGGCGGCCGCGGAGCCCCCGCCCTGCCCGCCACCCGCGCCAACGACGGCATCAGCCTCGACGTCCGCCGCGGCGAGATCTTCGGCCTCCTCGGACCCAACGGCGCCGGCAAGTCCACCCTGGTGCGCCAGCTGACCGGACTGCTGCGGCCCGACTCCGGCTCCGTCACCCTGCTCGGCCACGACCTCGTCCGCCACCCCGAGCGGGCCTCCCGGCTGCTGGCCTACCTGGGCCAGGAATCCACCGCCCTCGACGAGCTGACCGTGGCCCTGGCCGCCGAGACGACCGGACGGCTGCGCGGACTCGGCCTGCGCGAGGCGCGCGCCGAGCGGGACGCCGTCCTCGACGAACTCGGCCTGACCCCGCTCGCCGCCCGGCCGCTGAAGAAGCTCTCCGGCGGCCAGCGACGCCTCGCCTGCTTCGCCGCCGCCCTGGTGGGGGAGCGGCCCGTACTGGTCCTGGACGAACCCACCACCGGCATGGACCCCGTCGCCCGGCGGGCCGTCTGGCGCGCCGTGGACCGCAGGCGCGCCGAACGCGGCGCCACGGTCCTCCTGGTCACCCACAACGTCATCGAGGCGGAAACGGTCCTCGACCGGGTCGCCGTCATCGACCAGGGCCGCGTCATCGCCTGCGACACCCCGGCCGGACTCAAGGCCGAGGTCTCCGGCGAGGTCCGGCTCGACCTGGTGTGGCGCGAGAGCGCCCCGCTGCACGTCCCGGAGGTCGCGGCCCTGCGGGAGCGGGCCGAGGAATCGGGGCGCCGCTGGACCCTGCGCCTGGACGCCGACGCGGCGCGGGCGGCGGTGGCCGCCGTCACCGGTGGCCCCGCCTTCGCCGCGCTCGACGACTTCACCCTCGCCACGCCCAGCCTGGAAGACGTCTACCTCGCCCTGGGCGGGCGTACGAAGGGCCTGGTCAAATCGTGACGACCATCGCGGACATCCCCGCACGCACCACCGCGGAGCCCGCCGGGCCCGCACCGCTGGCCCCCCGGGCCCGGTTCTTCCCGTCGCTGGCCGCCGTCTACAAGGCGCAGCTCTCGCGGGCCCGGGTCTCGCGGATCCCGCTGCTGTTCGTCGCGACCTTCCAGTCCGTCGGCATCATGATCCTCATGCGGGGCGTGGTGGACGGCGGCGGAGGCTCCGAGGCGCGGGCCGTGGTGGCCGGATCGTCGGTCCTCGTCGTCGCCTTCGTCGCGCTGAACCTGCTGGCCCAGTACTTCGGCCAGCTGCGCGCGAGCGGCGGGCTCGACCACTACGCCACCCTGCCCGTGCCGCCCGCCGCCGTGGTGCTGGGCGCGGCCGCCGCGTACGCGTCCTTCACCCTGCCGGGGACCCTGGTCACCGCCGTCTTCGGGTGCGTGCTGTTCGGGCTGCCGATGGGCGGGCTGTGGATCCTGGTCGCCGTGGTGCCGCTGGCCGGGGCCGCGCTGGCCGGGCTCGGCGCCGCGCTCGGCCTGCTGGCGCCCCGGCAGGAGCTGGCCACGCTGGCCGGGCAGCTGGGCATGTCGGCCGCGCTGCTGCTCGGGGTGCTGCCGCCCGAGCGGATGCCGGACGTCATCGTGTGGGCGCGGGACCTGCTGCCCTCGACGTACGGCGTGGAGGCCTTCGCCCGTACCTTCGCCCCGCACCCGGACTGGGCCTCCGTCGGCGCCGACCTCGCGGTGTGCGCGGCGGTCGGCGCGCTCTCGCTCGCCGTCGCGACCAAGGCGTACCGGCGGGCGGCGGTCCGCTGACGCCGGGCCGGGTTCCACCTGGCACGATGTGGGGGTGACCGAAGCCGTGACCCCGCCGCCGTCCCGCGACCCCTTCGGGCCGCCCGTGCTCGACGAGCGCGCGCCCGACCAGCCCGACCGGCCCGCAGCCACCGGCGGCCCGGCGGTGAGCGCCGCCGAGATCCGCGACGGGGCGGCCGTCGCCCTCCTGGTGGGGGTGGCCGGAGTACTGCTGGGACTGCTGTGGGTGTGGCTCTCGCCGCGGCTCCAGTACGTCTCCAACGGGGAGGCGGTGTTCCTCAAGGACACCGAGAACGAGGCGCGGATCGGGTCCGACGGGACGTTCCTGCTGCTGTCGGCGGGGCTGGGCGCGCTGAGCGCGGTCGCCACCTTCCTGTGGCGGCGGGCCGGGGGCGTGCCGCTGGCCGTCGGGCTGGGGCTCGGGTCCGTCTTCGCTGCGCTGGTGGGGTGGCGGCTGGGGCTGTGGCTCGGGCCGTCGGGGGACGTGGTCGCGCGGGCGAAGGAGGCGGGCAAGGGGGTTCCCTTCGACGCGCCGCTGGAGTTGCTGGCGTACGGGGTGCTGCTGGCCTGGCCGATGGCCGCGGTGGCGGTCCACCTGGCCCTGACGGCCCTCTTCACCCCCCAAGACCCGGCCCCCGAGCCCCCCGCGGCGGCCCCGCACCCCTGACGCTCCCGCTGCCCCGTCCGCCCCGGCGGCGCGCATGCCCTCCGGGGGCGCCTCAATCGCCGGCGGGGCTGGGTGTGCCGCCGGGTGGCGGGCCCCGTGTGCGCCGGGTGTCGTCGGTTGCCGCCGGGTGGCTCGCGTCGTGTGCGCCTGCGGCGTATCGGTCCTCCGGAGGCGCCTCAAACGCCGGCGGGGCTGAGTTTGCTGCGGCGGTCTTGGACCTGCCGCCCGACGGCGGCTGGCCGCCTGAGGACACTGCGGCTTCGCGCATCGTCGAGACACGGCGACGGGTCGCGCCCCACCCCCAGCCCCGCCGGCGTTTGAGGCGCCCCGGGAGGGCGGATTCGCCGCAGGCAGGGCCGGCCATCCCAGCCCCGCCGGCGTTTGAGGCGCCCCCGGAGGGCAGGGCTGCCGCAGGTTGGTCGTGTGCCGACTGGGCGCTGCCGAGCAGGACCATCCCAGCCCCGCCGGCGTTTGAGGCGTCCCCGGTAGGGCGGAATGCGCCGCAGGCAGGGCCCGGGCGTTGCTCGGCCATCCCAGCCTCGCCGGCGTTTGAGGCGCCCCCGGAGGGCCCACACGCCGCAGGCGCACACGACGCGCGAACCACCCGGCGCACCCGAGGCCCGCAACCCGGCGGCACACCCAGCCCCGCCGGCGATTGAGGCGCCCCTGGAGGGTGGGCGCGGGGGCAGCCGCGGTCAGGGGCGGGCGATCGGGGCCAGGGTGGCGGCCGTCAGGGTGGCCAGGGCGGTCGGGGGGAGCTCGACCTCCAGGCCCCGGCGCCCCGCCGAGACGCAGATCGTGGCGTGCCCAGCGGCCGACGCGTCCAGCACCGTCGGGAGCGCCTTGCGCTGCCCCAGCGGAGAGATCCCGCCCCGCACGTACCCGGTGGTGCGCTCCGCCAGCGCCGGATCTGCCATCGCGGCCCGCTTGCCGCCGACCGCCGCCGCCAGCGCCTTCAGGTCCAGGCTCCCGGCCACCGGGACCACGGCCACCGTCAGCTGCCCGTCGACCTCCGCCACCAGCGTCTTGAAGACCCGTTCCGGGGACATGCCCAGCGCGGCCGCCGCCTCCTCGCCGTACGACGGGTGCGCCGGATCGTGCACGTAGGCGTGCGTACGGAACTCCACGCCCGCGGCGGTCAGCGCCACCACGGCCGGGGTGCCGGAGGCGGACGCGGCCCCGGCCCCCTTCGTCTTCTTCGGCATGCCGGTCCCGCCCTCAGTTCAGGTTCGTGGGCGTGCGGGTCAGATCGATCATCGGCAGCGACGGCAGGTGCCGGATGACCGCCGTCTCCGCCCGCAGCAGCGTCAGCTCCTCCGCCAGCCGCGTCGCCGTGTCGGGGGCCTGGAGCAGCCGCTGCTTGGACGGGATGTCCAGCACGGCCGCGGCCGCCACCAGGTACGACACCACGGAGGGGTCGTCCGGCAGCTCGGCCCCGGTCAGGGACCGCTCCCGGGCCCCCGCGAGCCGCTTCTGGTACGAGCGGAACGCCCGCAGCACCCCCTCGGCCAGCGCCCCCGCGCTGTCGCCCGCGTCCTCCGGCAGCTCCTCCAGCTCGGCCACCAGGAAGGGCCCGGTCGCGTCCACGGACAGCAGCCGCACCCGGGTGGTCCCGGTGGCCAGCACCTCGAAGCTGCCGTCCTCGCGCTCCCGGATCGTCGCCGCGTCCGCGACGCAGCCCACCCGGTGGAAGGCCTGGATCGGGTCGGCGCCGAAGCCCGCGGCCGGGCCGCGTTCCGGCAGGGCCGTCTGGTCGGGCAGGCCCGGCGCGGTGGGCGCCACCTCGCGGCCGTCGCGGATCGCCACGACGGCGAAGCGGCGCGGTTCCTCCTCGCCCGTCTTCAGCAGGTCGCGCATCATGGCGCGATAACGCTCCTCGAAGATGTTCAGCGGGATGACGAGTCCCGGGAACAGCACCGTGTTGAGCGGGAAGAGGGGCAGGCGAACGGTGGTCACCGCCTCAGGGTAGTGGCCGTGCGGCCACGCCCGTCACTCTGTCCGCCCACCGCGTAGCGCCGCAATCCCGCCGCCTCAGCCCCGCCGCAGCAGCCGGGACGCCCCCGTCGCCACCGTCGTCGCCAGCACCCACCCCAGCAGCACCAGCGCGGACGCCCCCCACTGCCAGCCGCCCGTCAGCAGCCACTGTCCCTGCTGCCCGAGGTCGATGACCGGAAGCAGCAGGTCCAGGGCGTACAGCGCGGCGCTCCACTGCGGGTGCTCGTCCGCCTTGATCGGCTGCGGGTCGTGCGTGGAGAACAGCACGGTGCCCGCCGCCCACAGCACCGCCATCCACAATGCGGCCCGCCCGGGCCGGTACCCGTAGGCCATCGTCCAGTCCTGGAGGTGCCCCCACGCCCGCGCCGCGGGCGGCAGCGTCGCCCGCCGCCTGCGCATCTTGGCCAGCAGCACCTCCCGCGCGTCCGCGTCCTCGCCGCTGGCCCGCAGGACGGCCGCGAGGCGCTCGTACGGCTCCGGGGTGTACTCCGCACAGGCCGCCTCCGCCCACGCCAGGCGGCGCGCCAGCGGGAAGTGGCCGCGCGGCGCGAGGTTCTCGTAGACGAAGCCCTCCATCGACACCGCGCCCGGCGCCGCGGGCCAGCTGGTGGACTGGTCGACCAGCTTGACCACCTTCGCCCCCGACACCACCACCCGCCCGCGCTCCGGCTGCTCGCCCACGAACCGCAGCTCGGGGGTCTGGATCCGGCGCAGCGAGACCTCCTGCTCCTCGGTGAGCAGGAACCGGGCGCCGAAGAAGTCCACCGCGTCCCCGAACCGCCCGTCGTCCAGCCGCAGCCCGCCCCGGCACTCGAAGCGCCGCGCCCGGCCGCCGCGCGTGGGGGTCTGCCCCCAGCCGTAGGGCGGCGTCGCGCCGGGGTCCCCGGACCCGCCGACCAGGGCGATCGAGGTCAGGTAGAGGGTCCGCTCGACGGTCAGGGTGGGCGCGTTCAGGGCGAGCCGCCCGTACGGGTTGCTCAGCCGGGCACCGCGCAGGCTCATCGACACCCCGACCTTGGCGCCGCGCAGGCTGACCTCCCCGTACGTCTCCAGCAGGTCGGCCTGGAAGTCCTGCGCCACCGACATCCCGTCGGCCGCGATCGCCCGCCCCCGGTCGTCCTGCCGCACGACCAGCTGGCTGATGAGCAGGTCGGTGCCGATCTGCGCATCCGTCAGCCGGATCCCGCGGGCCACTCGACAGCGCAGCAGGTGCAGGTCCCCGGCGGTGTGCAGACGGGCCGCGTCGAGCCGGGGCACCGCGCAGTCGACCACGCGCAGGGTGCCCAGCCGGGTCTCGGACAGCTGGACCTCGCTGTCGAAGCGGCAGGACTGGAGTTCGACGTACGGGTCCACCGTGCCGCCCGACAGGTCGAGCCGCCCCGTGATCCGCGCCCCCCGCAGCTTCAGCGAGGACACCCGGCCCGGCACCGGCGGCGGCCCGTGGAGCAGCAGCAGCGCCACCACCCGCGCCCGGACGCTGCGCTCCGGCCCCCAAACCGTCTCGCTGTGCGGATCGTCCTCGCCGGCGACCCACGAACTCAGGTCGCAGACGTTCCCGGTGCGGAAGGCGTTCCACATCCGTCGCTCGGCCCCCGTCAGGCCCTCCGGCTCCTCGCCGGGACGTGGCTCGGCCACGGCGGCCCCCCTTCCGCTGTCTCCCCCGGTCACTGCGTGCAGTCGAACGCTAGGTGACGCCGGTGACAGCCGGGACGCGTATCAGCCAGTGATACGGACGAACGGTGGCGAGATGCGGTCTGAGAGAATTGCGGGGTGATCTCACGTATCGACCTGCGCGGCGACTCCCTCCCCGAGGGTGGCGCCCTGCGCGATCTGCTGCCCCGTGCCGAGTTCGACGTAGCGGCCGCCCTGGACAAGGTGCGGCCCATCTGCGAGGACGTCCATCATCGCGGCACGGCGGCGCTGATCGAGTACGCGCAGCGGTTCGACGGGGTCGCGCTGGAGCGGATCCGGGTCCCCGGCGAGGCCCTCAAGGCCGCCCTGGAGGAGCTGGATCCGGCCGTCCGCGCGGCCCTGGAGGAGTCGATCCGGCGTGCCCGGATCGTGCACGCGCAGCAGCGCCGCTCCGAGCACACCACCCAGGTCGTCCCCGGCGGCACCGTCACCGAGAAGTGGGTCCCCGTCGACCGCGTGGGCCTCTACGCGCCCGGCGGCCGGTCCGTCTACCCGTCCTCCGTGATCATGAACGTCGTCCCGGCCCAGGAGGCGGGCGTCCCCTCCATCGCGCTCGCGTCCCCGCCGCAGGCCGACTTCGGCGGCCTGCCGCACCCGACGATCCTGGCCGCCTGCGCGCTGCTCGGCATCGACGAGGTGTACGCGGCCGGCGGGGCCCAGGCCGTCGCGATGTTCGCGTACGGCACGGACGAGTGCGCCCCGGCGAACATGGTGACCGGCCCCGGCAACATCTGGGTCGCCGCCGCCAAGCGCTACTTCACCGGGAAGATCGGCATCGACACCGAAGCCGGCCCCACCGAGATCGCGGTGCTCGCGGACGCCACGGCCGACCCCGTGCACGTCGCCGCCGACCTGATCAGCCAGGCCGAGCACGACCCGCTCGCCGCCGCCGTCCTCGTCACGGACTCCGAAGAGCTGGCCGCCGCCGTGGAACGCGAGCTGGAACCGCAGGTCGCGGCCTCCAAGCACGTCGAGGACCGGATCCGGCCCGCCCTCGCCGGCCGCCAGTCCGCGATCGTCCTCGTCGACAGCCTGGAGGACGGCCTCACCGTCGTCGACGCCTACGGCGCGGAGCACCTGGAGATCCAGACCGCCGACGCGGCCGCCTGGGCCGCCCGGGTCCGCAACGCGGGCGCGATCTTCGTCGGCCCCTGGTCCCCGGTCTCGCTCGGCGACTACTGCGCGGGCTCCAACCACGTGCTGCCCACCGCCGGCTGCGCCTGCCACTCCTCGGGCCTGTCGGTGCAGTCCTTCCTGCGCGGCATCCACATCGTCGACTACACGCGCGACGCCCTCGCCGAGGTCACCCACCACGTGGTCGCCCTTGCCGAGGCCGAGGACCTGCCCGCGCACGGCGCCGCCCTCAAGGCGCGCTTCGGGTGGAAGGTGCCCACCCAGTGAGCGCCGACATCGGCATCGACGACCTCCCCATCCGCGAAGAACTGCGCGGCAAGAGCCCCTACGGCGCCCCGCAGCTCGACGTACCCGTCCAGCTCAACACCAACGAGAACCCCTACGGCCTGCCCGAGGAACTCGTGGCGCGCATCGCGGAGCGCGTCGCCGACGCCGCCCGCACCCTCAACCGCTACCCCGACCGGGACGCCGTCGAGCTGCGCACCGAGCTGGCCGCCTACCTCACCCGCACGGGCGGGCACCCGGTCGCGCGGGAGAACGTATGGGCCGCCAACGGCTCCAACGAGATCCTCCAGCAGTTGCTCCAGACCTTCGGCGGACCCGGCCGCACCGCGATCGGCTTCGAGCCCTCCTACTCGATGCACGCCCTGATCGCCCGCGGCACCGGCACCGGCTGGATCTCCGGCCCGCGCCGGGACGACTTCACCATCGACGTGGACGCGGCCGTCCGGGCGATCGCGGAGCACGCCCCGCACGTCGTCTTCATCACCTCGCCCAACAACCCCACCGGCACCGCGGTCGAGACCGGGACGGTCCTCGCGCTCTACGAGGCCGCCCAGGCCGCCCGCCCGTCCCTGGTGGTCGTGGACGAGGCGTACGTCGAGTTCAGCCACCGGGAGTCGCTCCTGCCGCTGCTCGAAGGCCGCCCGCACCTCGTGGTCTCCCGGACCATGTCCAAGGCCTTCGGCGCCGCCGGACTGCGCCTGGGCTACCTCGCCGCGCACCCCGCCGTCGTGGACGCCGTACAGCTGGTGCGCCTGCCGTACCACCTGTCCGCCGTCACCCAGGCGACCGCGCTGGCCGCCCTGGAGCACACCGACACCCTGCTCGGCTACGTCGAGCAGCTCAAGGCCGAACGCGACCGGCTGGTCACCGAACTGCTCGCCACGGGCTACGAGGTCACCGCGTCCGACGCGAACTTCGTGCAGTTCGGGAGGTTCGCGGACTCCCACACCGCATGGCAGCAGATCCTGGACCGGGGTGTCCTGGTCAGGGACAACGGAGTACCCGGGTGGCTGCGGGTCACCGCCGGCACCCCGGCCGAGAACGACGCGTTCCTGGAAGCGGTTCGCGCACTGAAGAAGGAGCAGCAGGCATGAGCCGCATCGGACGGGTCGAACGGACCACCAAGGAGACCTCGGTCCTCGTCGAGATAGACCTCGACGGCACCGGCAAGGTCGACGTGTCCACCGGTGTGGGCTTCTACGACCACATGCTCGACCAGCTGGGCCGCCACGGACTCTTCGACCTCACCGTCAAGACCGAGGGCGACCTGCACATCGACAGCCACCACACCATCGAGGACAGCGCCCTCGCGCTCGGCGCCGCCTTCCGGCAGGCCCTCGGCGACAAGGTCGGCATCTACCGGTTCGGCAACTGCACGGTCCCGCTGGACGAGTCCCTCGCCCAGGTGACCGTCGACCTGTCGGGCCGCCCGTACCTGGTGCACACCGAGCCCGAGAACATGGCGCCGATGATCGGCTCGTACGACACGACCATGACGCGGCACATCTTCGAGTCGTTCGTCGCCCAGGCCCAGATCGCCCTGCACATCCACGTCCCGTACGGGCGCAACGCCCACCACATCGTGGAGTGCCAGTTCAAGGCACTGGCCCGGGCCCTGCGCTACGCCGCCGAGTTCGACCCGCGGGCCGCGGGCATCCTTCCCTCCACGAAGGGCGCCCTCTAACCGTGAACGGCCTCAACACCATCCTCATCGTCCTCGGCCTCTTCCTCGCCGGCGGCGTCTACTCCTTCCAGAAGCAGAAGATGCCCGTGTCGGTCGTCGTCCTGCTGGCCATCGGCTCCGTCATGTGTCTGGTAGCCGGAATCCTGCGCATCCAAGGAATCTGGGAATGACCCCCACCAAGAAGGTCGTCGTCTTCGACTACGGCTTCGGCAACGTCCGCTCCGCCGAGCGGGCCCTCGCGCGCGTCGGCGCCGAGGTCGAGATCACCCGCGACTACGACAAGGCCATGGACGCCGACGGGCTGCTCGTCCCCGGCGTCGGTGCCTTCGAGGCGTGCATGCGCGGCCTCAAGCAGGTCCGCGGCGACTGGATCATCGGCCGCAGGCTCTCCGGCGGACGCCCGGTCATGGGCATCTGCGTCGGCATGCAGATCCTCTTCGAGCGCGGCATCGAACACGGCGTCGAGACGGACGGCCTCGACGAATGGCCCGGCACCGTCGAGCCCCTCCGGGCCCCGGTCGTCCCCCACATGGGCTGGAACACCGTCGACGCCCCCGCCGACAGCCAGGCCTTCGCCCACCTGGACGACGACGCGCGCTTCTACTTCGTCCACTCCTACGCGGTGCGCCACTGGACCCTCGAAGTCACCAACCCGCTGATCCGCGCCCCCCGCGTCACCTGGGCCGCGCACGGCGAGCGCTTCGTCGCGGCGGTGGAGAACGGCGCCCTGTGGGCCACCCAGTTCCACCCCGAGAAGTCCGGCGACGCCGGTGCCCAGCTCCTCACCAACTGGATCGAGACCCTCTGATGGCGAACGCGCTCGAACTGCTCCCCGCGGTCGACGTCCGCGACGGCCAGGCGGTCCGCCTGGTGCACGGCGAATCCGGCAGCGAGACCTCCTACGGCTCCCCGCTCCAGGCCGCCCTCGCCTGGCAGGCCTCCGGCGCCGAATGGCTCCACCTGGTCGACCTCGACGCCGCCTTCGGTACGGGCGACAACCGCGCCCTGGTCGCCGAGATCACCGGCGCGATGGACATCAAGGTCGAACTCTCCGGCGGCATCCGCGACGACGCCACGCTCGCCGCGGCCCTCGCCACCGGCTGCACCCGGGTCAACCTCGGCACCGCCGCCCTGGAGACCCCCGACTGGGTGGCCAAGGTCATCGCCGAGTACGGCGACAGGATCGCGGTCGGGCTCGACGTACGCGGTACGACCCTCAAGGGCCGTGGCTGGACCAGCGAGGGCGGCGACCTCTACGAGGCCCTCGCGCGCCTGGACTCCGAAGGCTGCGCCCGCTACGTCGTCACCGACATCGGCAAGGACGGCACCCTGACCGGCCCCAATCTGGAGCTGCTGCGCAACGTCTGCGCCGCCACCGACCGGCCGGTCGTCGCCTCCGGCGGCGTCTCCTCGCTGGAGGACCTGCGGGCGCTGGCCGAGCTGGTCCCGCTGGGCGTCGAGGGCGCCATCGTCGGCAAGGCCCTGTACGCCAAGGCCTTCACCCTGGAAGAGGCCCTGAAGGCGGTGGCCCTGTGAGCGGGGTACGCCGGATCTCCTCGGGCGGGCCCTGGGAGGAAGCCATCGGCTACTCCCGCGCCGTCGCCCTGCCGGGCGGCCTCGTCCTCGTCTCCGGCTGCACCTCCGTGGTGGGCGGTCAGATCGCCGCGGGCGGCCCGTACGAACAGACCGTGAACTCCTTCAAGGTCGCCTTCGAGGCCCTTGCCCAGGCGGGTCTGGGCCGCGAGGACGTCGTCCGCACCCGGATGTACATCACGCACGCCCGGGACGTCGAAGAGGTGGGCCGCGCCCACAAGGAGCTCTTCGACTCCGTCCGCCCCGCCGCCTCGATGATCATCGTGTCCGGCTTCATCGACCCCAGCCTGGTCGTCGAGGTCGAGGTCGAGGCCTACCGAGGAGAGACCGCATGACCCTCGCCGTACGGGTGATCCCCTGCCTGGACGTGGACAACGGCCGGGTCGTCAAGGGCGTCAACTTCCAGAATCTGCGCGACGCGGGCGACCCCGTCGAAATGGCCAAGCTGTACGACGCCGAGGGCGCCGACGAGCTGACCTTCCTCGACATCACCGCCTCCTCCGGCAACCGCGAGACCACCTACGACGTGGTGCGCCGCACCGCCGAACAGGTCTTCATCCCGCTCACCGTCGGCGGCGGCGTGCGCACCGCGGACGACGTGGACAAGCTGCTGCGCGCGGGCGCGGACAAGGTCGGCGTCAACACCGCCGCCATCGCCCGGCCCGAACTGATCCAGGAGATCGCCGAGCGCTTCGGCCGCCAGGTCCTCGTCCTGTCCGTCGACGCCCGGCGCACCGAGGCCGGCACCTTCGAGGTCACCACCCACGGCGGCCGCCGCGGGACCGGCCTCGACGCCGTGGAATGGGCCCACCGGGCCGCCGAACTGGGCGCCGGGGAAATCCTGTTGAACTCGATGGACGCCGACGGCACCAAGGACGGCTACGACACCGAGATGATCGCGGCGGTCCGCAAGCACGTCACCGTCCCGGTGATCGCCTCGGGCGGCGCGGGCAGACTGGCCGACTTCGCCCCGGCCGTCGCCGCGGGCGCCGACGCCGTGCTCGCGGCCTCCGTCTTCCACTTCGGGGACCTGCGCATCGGGCAGGTCAAGGACGCGCTGCGGGAAGCCGGGCACCCGGTCCGCTAGAGCGTTTCTTCCGCACGGTGCGACCAGAGCCCGGGGGGGCCGGATGAACCGGAACGTCTGGCGCTGGCTCGCGGCCTACGCCGCCTCGCTCGTCGGGGACGGGATCTACTTCCTCGCCCTCGGCTGGACGGCGGCGCAGAGCGCCGGGCCCGCGCAGGTCGGCCTGGTCATGGCGGCCGGGGCGGTCCCGCGCGCCCTGCTCATGCTGGGCGGGGGCGTGATCGCGGACCGCTTCGGTCCCCGCCCGGTCGTCATCTCCTCCGACGCGGTGCGCTGCGCGGTGATCCTCGCGCTGGCGGCGCTGGTCGCGCTCACTTCGCCGGGGCTGTGGGTGCTGGTCGCCGTGGCCCTGCTGTTCGGCGCGGTCGACGCCCTGTTCATGCCGGCCGTCGGGGCGCTGCCGCCGCGGATCGCCGGTCCCGGGCAGCTGGTCCGCGTCCAGGGGCTGCGCAGCCTGGTCGAACGCGTGGGCCACACCGCGGGGCCGCCGGTGGCCGGGCTGGCCATGGGGCTGGGGGGACCGGCGGCCGCGTTCGCGGTGGCGGCGGCGCTCTTCGGGATCTCGCTGGTCCTGCTGCTCCCGGTCCGGCTGGGACCGCTGCCGAAGGGGCCGGGCGCGGGTGGGGTGGCCGCCGCGGCGTCGCCCTGGCGGCAGCTCCGCTCCGGGCTCGCCTACATCCGCCACCACGGGCTGATAGGGCCGCTGATCCTCTCCGGCACCCTGAGCCAGCTCGGCACGTCGGCCCCGCTCAGCGTCGGCCTGCTCCTGCTGGCGGGGGAGCGGGGGTGGGGGCCGGCCGGGATCGGCTGGATCGTCGGTGCCTTCGGGGCCGGGGCGGCCTCCAGCGCCCTCTTCCTGACCCTGATCCCGCGGGTGCCGCGGGCGGGGGCGGTGCAGAACCTCACCCTCGTCGTCGGCTCGGCGGCCATCGGGGCGCTGGCGCTGGCGCCGAGCCTGGGGGTCGCGGTGGGGCTGGCGGTGGCGGGGGGCCTGGTGTGCGGGATCTGCGGCGGGCTGGCCGTCGCGCTGATCCAGACGGCCACGGAGCCGGCGTACCTGGGGCGGGTCAGTTCGGTGATGGCCTTCACGGCGGTCGGGCTGGCACCGCTGGTCTACCCGGTCTTCGGAGTGGCGGTGGAGGTGTGGGGCATCGTGCCGGTGTTCCTCGCGGGGGGTGCGCTGAGCATGGCGGGGGCCGTCGTCGGCACGTCCTCCCGCCTGGTCCGCCAGGCGGAACTCACCTTCGCCTGACCCCCGCGGGCCGCCCGCCCTCCCCTCCGGGACCCGGCGCCCGGCCCGAGGCCCGGCGGGGTCAGAGACCCAGCCGGGCAGCCCTCAGCTTCGCCACCGCGTCCTCGTCACCCTCCAGCTCGACGCGCGCAGCGTCCTGGCGGCCGAAGCAGAACAGGGTCAGTTCGCCGGGTTCGCCGGTGACCGTGACCACCGGGGTGCCCTTGTGGGCCACCGCCGTCTGGCCGTTGGGGCGGCGCAGGACCAGGCCGACCGGGGAGCGGCGGCCCGTCAGACGGGCCAGTTTCTCCAGGCGCGACCACAGCGAGGCCGAGAACACCGGATCCAGCTCGCGCGGCGACCAGGTGGGCCCCGCCCGCCGCACGTCCTCCGCGTGGACGTAGAACTCCACCGCGTTCGCGGCCTCGTCGATCTGCTTCAGCGCGTACACGGACATCTTCGGCGGCCCGGTCCTGATCAGCTGGATGAGCTCCTCGTACGGCTTGGCCGCGTACTCGGCCATCGCCTTGTCCAGCCGGGCCTTCAGCACGTTCAGCAGGATCCCGCCCGCCGCGTCCGGCCGACGCTCCCGCACCACCACGTGCGCCGCCAGCTCCCGGGTCCGCCAGCCGTCGCACAAGGTGGGCGCTTCCGGTCCCGCCGTCTCCAACAGGTCCGCCAGCAGCAGTCGTTCACGCTTCGCATGGGTAGACATGCGGGCCAGCCTACGGCCGGATCCCGCCCCGTGCGCGCTCATCAGGCGGACAGCCTGCCGTGCCCACCCGTCCCGCGCGGCACAATGGCCCGCATGAGTACGTCCTCCCTCGATCCCGCCATCGCCGCCCGCCTCAAGCGCTCCGCGGACGGCCTGGTGCCCGCCATCGCCCAGCAGTACGACACCGGTGAGGTGCTCATGCTCGGCTGGATGGACGACGAGGCCCTGCATCGCACCCTGACCACCGGCCGCTGCACCTATTGGTCCCGCAGCCGCGGCGAATACTGGGTCAAGGGCGATACTTCCGGCCACGTCCAGCACGTGAAGTCCGTCGCCCTCGACTGCGACGCCGACACCTTGCTCGTCCGCGTCGACCAGGTGGGCGCCGCCTGCCACACCGGCGCCCACACCTGCTTCGACGCCGACGTCCTCCTGCGCACCGCCGACACCGCCGAAGCCGAATAGGTAAGGTCCCACGCCATGGATCTCGAGACGTTCCGCAAGCTCGCGGACGACCGCCGGGTCATTCCCGTCAGCCGACGACTGCTCGCCGACGGGGACACCCCGGTCGGCCTCTACCGCAAGCTGGCCGGCGAGCGCCCGGGCACCTTCCTGCTGGAGTCGGCGGAGAACGGACGTTCCTGGTCCCGGTACTCCTTCGTCGGCGTCCGCAGCGACGCGACCCTGACGGTCCGCGGCGGCCAGGCCCACTGGATCGGCACCCCGCCCGTCGGCGTGCCCACCTCCGGCGACCCCCTCGACGCGCTGCGCGCCACCGTCGAGGCCCTGCACACCCCGCGCGACCTGTCGGGCGGACTGCCGCCCTTCACCGGCGGCATGGTCGGTTACCTCGGCTACGACATCGTGCGCCGCCTGGAGCGGATCGGCGAGCACACCCGCGACGACCTCGAACTGCCCGAGCTGACGATGCTGCTCACCTCGGACATCGCCGTCCTCGACCACTGGGACGGCACGGTCCTGCTGATCGCCAACGCGATCAACCACAACGACCTCGCCTCGGGCGTCGACGAGGCCTACGCCGACGCCGTCGCCCGGCTCGACGCGATGGAGGCCGACCTCGCCCGCCCGGCGCCGTACACGCCCGCGCCGCTGCCCGCCTCGGAGCTGCCGGCGTACTCCGCCCTCTGGGGCGGCGAGAAGTACCAGGCGGCCGTCGAGGACATCAAGGAGCGCATCCGCGCGGGCGAGGCCTTCCAGGTCGTGCCCTCGCAGCGGTTCGAGACCCCCTGCACCGCCTCCGCCCTGGACGTCTACCGGGTGCTGCGGGCCACCAACCCGTCCCCGTACATGTACCTCTTCCGCTTCGAGAACGGCTTCGACGTCGTGGGCTCCAGCCCCGAGGCGCTGGTCAAGGTCGAGGACGGGCGGGCCATGGTCCACCCCATCGCCGGGACCCGGCACCGCGGCGCCACCCCGCAGGAGGACCACGACCTCGCCGAGGAGCTGCTGGCCGACCCGAAGGAGCGCGCCGAGCACCTCATGCTCGTCGACCTGGGCCGCAACGACCTGGGCCGGGTCTGCGAGCCGGGCAGCGTCGAGGTCGTCGACTTCATGAGCATCGAGAAGTACTCGCACGTCATGCACATCGTGTCCACCGTCACCGGCCGCGTCGCCGGGGACCGCACCGCCTTCGACGTGCTGACCGCCTGCTTCCCCGCCGGGACCCTGTCCGGTGCGCCCAAGCCGCGCGCCATGCAGATCATCGAGGAGCTGGAGCCCTCCCGCCGCGGGCTGTACGGCGGCTGCGTCGGTTACCTCGACTTCGCGGGGGACGCCGACACGGCCATCGCCATCCGCACCGCGCTGCTGCGCGACGGAACGGCGTACGTGCAGGCCGGAGCCGGTGTCGTCGCCGATTCGGTGCCCGAGCTGGAGGACGCCGAGTGCCGCAACAAGGCCGCCGCGGTGCTGCGCGCGGTCGGAGCGGCGAACCGGCTCCACTCCGCCTGAAGCGGTAGGGGATAGTGGGGTGCGTGAGCGCCGTACCCCAGCCCCGAACCGATGCCGATCCCGACCCGGCCGATGACGCCGCCGCTGCCGCGGCCGGTCCCGCCGCGCGCGGCGGCCGCCGCAGCGTCGCCGCGGCCCTGCTGCTCGGCGCGCTCGGCGCCACCGTCGTCCTGCTGGCCTCCGGCCGGACCTGGGCGCGCGGCACCGCCGCCGCGGCCGGGGGCGGGGCGCTGCCGCTGTCGGCCGACGGGCGCGCGGTCACCGGGGTCCCCGCGGCCCTGGCCATCGTGGCGCTCGCGGCCCTGGTCGCGGTGTTCGCCGTCCGCGGCCGCGGCCGCCTGCTGGTCTCCGCCCTGCTCGCGCTGAGCGGGCTCGGCGCGGTCCTGGCGGCGCTGGCCGGGGCCGGGGACCGGGCGGCGCTGGACGACGCGGCGGCCCGTACGACGGCGGACACCGCCGCCCGCGCGGCCGCGCTCACCCACACCGCGTGGCCCTACGTGACGGCGGCGGGCGCGCTGCTCATCCTGCTCGCGGGGCTGCTGGCCCTGCGCTTCGGCCGGAGCTGGCCCGCCATGGGCGGCCGCTACGAGCGCGACGGGACCCCCCGGCCCCGCAAGGCGCCGGTGGTGGACCCGGACCGGCCCGAGGACCTGTGGAAGGCGCTGGACCGGGGCGAGGACCCCACCGGCGGCCGCTGACGGCCCTCCCACCCCCCGGGCGCGAGGGCCGTCCCGGGTGCGGGACAATGGGGGCAATGACGTGCGGGCGGTCGATACGGACGCGTTCGACAGAGCAACGAGGAGCAACTCATGGCGGGCACAGACCACGGACACACCCCGGCCGCCTGGACCGGTGTCATCATCGCTTTCGTCGGGTTCTGCGTCTCCGGCGCGTTCACGGTCATGGCGAACCTGATCGGCTTCATCGCCGGCCTGGTCATCGTGGCGCTCGGCGGGGTCGTCGGCCTGGCGATGAAGGCGGCGGGCCTCGGCGCGCCGAAGTCCGCCCACAAGGACCTCGGGCCGATCGTCGCCGCCGCCAAGGCCGCGAAGGCCTGATGCCCCGCAGCGGAGCCGAAAGGCGCGGTCCCGTCGGGCTGCGCCTTTTGTCATGAGCGGCGACAATCAGCGGGTGGACGCCTCTCGCACCCCCCTGGTGACGCCCGCCGCCCCCGTTCCCGCCCCGGCCCCCACCCGGGCCCGGCGGCTGGCCGCTCCGGCGTTCACCCTGGCCGCGGCCGCCTCGGCCCTCGGCTACGTCGCCGCCGTGGACCCGTACGAACCCGGCCACTACCCGGTCTGCCCGCTGTTCCGGCTGACCGGGATCCTGTGTCCCGGCTGCGGCGGCCTGCGCAGCGCCCACGCGTTCGCCCACGGCGATCTGATCACCGCTCTGGGTGCGAATGCCATGGCGGTGGCCGGCTATTTCGTCTTCGCGGCATTCATGGCCGTGTGGCTGATCCGGGCGTATCGCGGCGGGCCGACCCCGCGGCTGGCCCTCACACCGCTGTACTGGTGGGGAATCGGGACGGTGGCACTGGTTTTCGCCGTCGTCCGGAACCTCCCGTTCGGGTCGGCACTGGCCCCCTGAGGCCCGTACGCACCCTCGATCGAAGATCAGATTCCGAATGTCCAGTCCATGGGACGCCGTCAACCGCGTGCAGAGGCCAGGGCCTCCTGCGGATACCATTTGACTGCTGACCTTGAACCAGTCGACCGACCCGGAAGGGGGCCGCTCGCGTGAGTGTGCTCGACGAGATCATCGAAGGGGTCCGCGCAGACCTTGCCGAACGGCAGGCGCGCGTCAGCCTCGACGAGCTCAAGGAGCGTGCCGCCAAGGCGCCCCGGGCCAAGGACGGCGTCGCCGCCCTTCGCGGCGAAGGCGTCAAGGTGATCTGCGAGGTGAAGCGCTCCAGCCCCTCCAAGGGCGCGCTCGCCGCGATCGCGGACCCGGCCGGCCTGGCCGCCGATTACGAGGCGGGCGGCGCGGCCGTCATCTCCGTCCTGACCGAGGAGCGCCGCTTCGGCGGTTCGCTCGCGGACCTGGAGGCCGTCCGCGCACGGGTGGACGTACCCATCCTGCGCAAGGACTTCATCGTCACGGCGTACCAGCTGTGGGAGGCCCGCGCCTACGGCGCCGACCTCGTCCTGCTGATCGTCGCGGCCCTGGAGCAGGAGGCCCTCGTCTCCCTCATCGAGCGGGCCGAGTCCATCGGTCTCACCCCGCTCGTCGAGGTCCACGACGAGGAGGAAGCCGAACGCGCGGTCGCCGCGGGCGCCAAGATCATCGGCGTGAACGCGCGCAACCTCAAGGACCTCAAGGTGGACCGCTCGACCTTCGAGCGGGTCGTCCCCGAGATCCCGGCCCACATCGTGAAGGTCGCCGAGTCCGGCATCCGCGGACCGCACGACCTCATCGCCTACGCGAACGAGGGCGCCGACGCCGTCCTCGTGGGCGAATCCCTGGTGACCGGCCGTGACCCGAAGGCCGCCGTGGCCGACCTGGTCGCCGCCGGGGCCCACCCCGCCCTGCGCCACGGGCGGAGCTGACCCGCACCGTGATGCCGTCCGCCCGCGCCGTCCGCACCCGACCCGGCCTTCCCGGCCGGGGCGGCGTGCCGTCGGCCCACGCGCCCCTGGCGCGCGGCTGCCGCCCGCGCGGCTGCCGCGCCCCGGCCCGGCGCGTGCGGGGGCGGCGGGTCCGGTACGTGATCGGGTCGGAGCCCGGCCAGGTCAACGGCATGCGATGGCGCGGCGGAGCCGCGTCGTAGCCGTCCCGTGCCCGGATCCGCGCTCCGCAGCCGCTATGGCGGTGGTGGAGGCGGACGCCTTCGGGACCCTCGGCGCAATACGGTGAATCCATCCCGATTGCTTCCGTAGGAGTACTGGCATGCCGTCCAGTGAGTGTTTCATTCCGGACCCCGAGGGTTCCGTCCCCAACGCCGAGGGCTATTTCGGTGATTTCGGTGGCAAGTTCATTCCGGAGGCGTTGGTCGCCGCGGTGGACGAGGTCGCTGCCGAGTACGAGAAGGCGAAGGTCGATCCGGCGTTCGCGGCGGAGCTGAACGATCTGCTCGTGAACTACACGGGCCGGCCGAGTGCGTTGACCGCGGTGCCGCGGTTCGCGGAGCACGCGGGCGGGGCGACGGTGTATCTCAAGCGTGAGGATTTGAACCACACGGGTTCGCACAAGATCAACAATGTGCTGGGTCAGGCGTTGCTGACGAAGCGGATGGGCAAGACCCGGGTGATCGCGGAGACCGGGGCGGGTCAGCACGGGGTGGCGACGGCCACGGCGTGTGCGCTGTTCGGCCTGGAGTGCACGAT
>NZ_JBEXPB010000029.1:0-84666 GCF_040611795.1 Streptomyces sp. NPDC006529
ACGCCCGGTTACATTTCGAACCCGGAAGCTAAGCCTTTCAGCGCCGATGGTACTGCAGGGGGGACCCTGTGGGAGAGTAGGACGCCGCCGAACAATTATTGTGGGAAAGCCCCGCACCTTATGGTGCGGGGCTTTTCTGCGTTCCGGGTCCGGATGGTCCGGTTGTTCTCCTGTAGGGTCAGGAGGCATCGTTCGTACGTTTCACAGTGGAGGCCCCCGGGTGGAGGTCCAGGAGACTCGGGTTCAGACGGACCGAATCCTCACCATCCCGAACATTCTGAGCATGGCTCGCCTCGTCGGCGTACCCGTGTTCCTCTGGCTCATCCTGATGCCGGTGTTCGGTGGCCCCAAGGCCGACGGGTGGGCGCTGCTGGTGCTCATGTTCAGCGGCGTCAGCGACTATCTCGACGGGAAGCTTGCGCGGCGCTGGAACCAGATCAGCAGTCTGGGCCGGCTTCTGGATCCCGCCGCGGACCGGCTGTACATCCTGTCCACGCTCGTCGGGCTCACCTGGCGCGAAATCCTGCCGTGGTGGGTCTCCGGAGCGCTCCTGGCCCGGGAACTGATGCTGCTGGTCATGGTGTGGATCCTGCGCCGCCACGGCTATCCGCCGCCGCAGGTGAACTTCCTCGGCAAGGCCGCCACCTTCAACCTGATGTACGCCTTCCCCTTGCTGCTGCTCAGCGACGGGACCGGTTGGCTCGCCTGGTTGGGTTCAGTTTTCGGATGGGCGTTCGCAGTTTGGGGTACAACCCTCTATTGGTGGGCAGGAGTGTTGTACGTGGTGCAGGTCCGCCGTCTCGTCAAGGCGGACGCCACGGCCGATTGAGTTCGGCTCGCCGGAAGAGTCACGCGGAAGAGTTGCGTAGCCACCGTCCGAGACGGGCGAGGTCGGCGCAGAACGCCGTCTCTCTAGGAGGACTCTTCCGACATGAAGGCCGTCGTGATGGCTGGTGGTGAGGGCACACGCCTTCGCCCCATGACCTCGAGCATGCCCAAGCCGCTCCTGCCGGTGGCAAACCGGCCGATCATGGAGCACGTGCTGAGGCTGCTCAAGCGGCATGGTCTCAGCGAAACCGTGGTCACCGTGCAGTTCCTGGCGTCACTCGTCAAGAACTATTTCGGTGACGGCGAAGAACTCGGCATGGAGCTGACCTATGCCAATGAGGAGAAGCCGCTCGGGACCGCCGGCAGCGTGAAGAACGCCGAGGAGGCCCTGAAGGACGATGCCTTCGTGGTGATCTCCGGTGACGCGCTCACCGACTTCGACCTCACCGACCTCATCAACTTCCACAAGGAGAAGGGCGCCCTCGTCACGGTGTGCCTGACCCGGGTCCCGAACCCGCTGGAATTCGGCATCACCATCGTGGACGAGGAGGGGAAGGTAGAACGCTTCCTCGAGAAGCCGACGTGGGGGCAGGTGTTCTCGGACACCGTCAACACCGGCATCTACGTGATGGAGCCCGAAGTCTTCAACTACGTGGAGCCGGATGTTCCGGTCGACTGGTCCGGTGATGTCTTCCCGCAGCTGATGAAGGAAGGCCGGCCGATCTACGGCTACATCGCCGAGGGCTACTGGGAGGACGTCGGCACCCACGAGAGCTACGTCAAGGCCCAGGCCGACGTCCTGGAGGGCAAGGTCCAGGTCGACATGGACGGCTTCGAGATCTCCCCCGGGGTGTGGATCGCCGAAGGCGCCGAAGTGCACCCCGACGCGGTGCTGCGCGGGCCGCTGTACATCGGTGACTACGCCAAGGTCGAGGCCGGGGTCGAGATCCGGGAGCACTCGGTCATCGGCTCGAACGTGGTCGTCAAGACCGGGGCGTTCCTGCACAAGGCCGTGATCCACGACAACGTGTACATCGGGCCGCACAGCAACCTGCGCGGCTGTGTCATCGGCAAGAACACCGACATCATGCGGGCCGCCCGGATCGAGGACGGCGCCGTCATCGGCGACGAGTGCCTGATCGGTGAAGAATCGATCGTCCAGGGCAACGTGCGCGTCTATCCCTTCAAGACGATCGAGGCGGGCGCCTTCGTCAACACCTCGGTCATCTGGGAGTCGCGGGGCCAGGCGCACCTCTTCGGTGCGCGCGGGGTCTCCGGGATCCTGAACGTGGAGATCACCCCCGAGCTGTGCGTCCGGCTCGCCGGTGCCTACGCGACCACGCTGAAGAAGGGGGCGATGGTCACCACCGCCCGAGACCACTCCCGCGGCGCGCGTGCGCTGAAACGCGCGATGATCTCGGCGCTGCAGGCCAGTGCCATCGACGTGCGGGACCTGGAGAACGTCCCCCTGCCGGTCGCGCGGCAGCAGACCGCGCGCGGCGGCGCGGGCGGGATCATGCTGCGCACCTCGCCCGGCGTGCCCGACTCGGTGGACATCATCTTCCTCGACGAGCGCGGGGCGGACCTCTCGCAGGGGCAGCAGCGCAAGCTCGACCGGGTGTACGCGCGCCAGGAGTACCGGCGTGCCTTCCCGGGCGAGATCGGCGACCTGCAGTTCCCGTCGAGCGTCTTCGACTCCTACACCGGCTCGCTGCTGCGGCACGTCGACACCTCCGGAGTCGCCGATTCCGGGCTCAAGGTGGTCGTGGATGCGGCCAACGGCAGCGCCGGACTCGTGCTGCCCAGCCTGCTGGGCCGGCTCGGGGTGGACGCGCTCACGGTCAATCCCGGTCTCGACGAGTCCCGGCCGACCGAGACCGCGGAGTCCCGGCGGGCCGGACTGGTGCGGCTGGGGGAGATCGTGGCCTCCTCGCGCGCGGCCTTCGGCGTGCGGTTCGACCCGGTCGGCGAGCGGATCTCGCTCGTCGACGAGCGGGGCCGGATCATCGAGGACGACCGGGCGCTGCTGGTGCTGCTGGACCTGGTCGCCGCGGAGCGGCGCAGTGGCCGGGTGGCGCTGCCGGTGACCACGACCCGCATCGCGGAGCAGGTGGCGGCGTACCACGGCACCCAGGTGGAGTGGACGACGACCTCGCCGGACGACCTGACCCGGGTGGGCCGGGCGGAGACCACGATCTTCGGCGGAGACGGCCGGGGCGGATACATCGTTCCGGAGTTCAGCAGCGTCTTCGACGGGTCGGCGGCCTTCGTCCAGCTGATCGGGCTGGTGGCGCGGACGCAGCTCACGCTGAGTCAGATCGACGCGCGGATCCCGCGGGCGCACGTCCTCAAGCGGGACGTGCCGACGCCGTGGGCGGTCAAGGGCCTGGTCATGCGGCGGGTCGTGGAGGCCGCCGGGGACCGGCAGGTGGACACGACCGACGGCGTCCGCGTGGTCGAGGCGGACGGGCGCTGGGCGCTCGTCCTGCCGGACCCGGCGGAGGCGGTGACGCACCTGTGGGCCGAAGGGCCCGATGACGCGTCGGCGCAGGCCCTGCTCGACGAGTGGGCGGCCGTCCTCGACGGCGCGGGCAACTAGCCCGATCCGCCGGGCCGGGGCCACGTGGCGTGGTTCCCGGCCCGGCGGACGGCAGCATTCGGTGTCGGCCGGTGTGACATGCGACGATGTGCGGCATGTCGCAGCCGCCCACCAACCGGAGTTCGGCGAAACCGCCCGCGCGCCCGGACGCCTCCATGTCGCTGCTGACGCACGTGATGGACCACGGTCTCGACGAGGGCTACGCGGAAGCCGCGGCCCGGCGCGAGGCGGACGGCACGGCGGGTCTGCCGCGCAACCTCAAGGCCAAACTGGCGCTGGCCGCCGGTCTCGTGCTCGCCGCCATGGTCGTGACCCTGGGCGCCGCGCAGGCGCGGATAGCCGCTCCGGTGCTGGCGAAGGAGCGGGAAGAGCTGATCGCCCGCGTCGAGCGGGCCGACGATCACGCGGACAGCCTGGAGAAGGACATCGAGCGGCTGCGCGGCGACGTCGCGGGCCGCCAGCGCGCGGCCCTCAAGCAGCACGGCGGTGAGCAGGGCGAGCTGCTGGCCCTGCTGTCCGGAGCGACCGAGGTCCGCGGCCCCGGCGTCAAGCTGACGGTGGACGACGCCAAGGGCGCCTCCTCGGGCGGCGGCGGGCCACGGGAGAGCGCGGGCTTCTCGGACACGGGCCGGCTGCGCGACCGGGACATGCAGCGGATCGTCAACGGCCTGTGGCAGGCCGGGGCCGAGGCCGTGGCGATCAACGGGCAGCGGCTGACGGCGCTGTCGGCGATCCGGGCCGCGGGTGACGCGATACTGGTCGACAACAGGCCGCTGGTGCCGCCGTACGAGATCCTCGCGATCGGCGACAAGAAGCGGTTGGACACGGACTTCCAGGACAGCGTGGACGGCCAGTACCTGCACGTGCTGCAGGAGAGCTACGGGATCCGCTACACCCTGTCCCCGCAGAACGAGGTATGGCTGCCGGCCGCGTCGAGCCTGACCGTACGGACAGCCACAGCACAAGAGCAGAAGAAGGGTGCATCGTGATCGCGGTCCTGGGCCTGGTGGCCGGAGTGGTGGCCGGACTTCTGGTCCGGCCCGAGGTGCCTGCCGTCGTCGAGCCGTATCTGCCGATCGCCGTCGTGGCGGCGCTCGACGCGGTGTTCGGCGGTCTGCGCGCGATGCTGGACGGCATCTTCGTGGACAAGGTCTTCGTGGTGTCGTTCCTCTCCAACGTGGTGGTCGCCGCGCTGATCGTCTTCCTCGGCGACAAGCTGGGCGTCGGCGCGCAGCTGTCCACCGGTGTCGTCGTGGTCCTGGGCATCCGGATCTTCTCCAACGCCGCGGCCATCCGCCGGCACGTCTTCCGGGCGTGAGGCGATGAGTACGGACGAGAACACGCCGCCCGAGCCCGACCGGCCGGCCGCCCCCGCCCCCACCCCGTCGGCAGAGCCCGGCCGCCCCGTGGAACCGGCGGCCGCCGCACCGGCGTCTGCCGAACAGACGGGACGCCAGCGGCTCGCCGCGGGGCTGTGGCCGCCACGGGTGAGCCGCGCCCAACTGATCGTCGCGCTGCTGCTGTTCGTCCTCGGGCTGGGGCTCGCCATCCAGGTGCGCCACAACAGTGACTCCAGCGCCCTGCGCGGGGCCCGCCAGGAGGACCTGGTGCGCATCCTCGACGAGCTGGACGGGCGCACCAAGCGCCTGGAGGACGAGAAGCAGAAGCTGGTGGACCAGCGCAAGGAGCTGGAGTCCAGTTCCAACCAGGCCGACGAGGCGCGCAAGCAGACGGTGGAGAAGGAACGGCAACTGGGCATCCTCGCGGGTACCGTGGCGGCTCAGGGACCGGGCATCACGCTCAAGGTCACCGACGCCAAGGGCCAGGTGCAGTCGGACAAGCTGCTGGACACCATCCAGGAGCTGCGGGCGGCCGGGGCCGAGGCGATCCAGATCAACGGCGTGCGCGTCGTGGCGGGCTCCTACTTCTCGGACGAGGGCGGAGGGGTTGCGATCGACGGCAAGAAGATCACACAACCCTATGAATTCCAGGTGATCGGCAAGCCGCAGGACCTGGAGCCGGCCCTCAACATCCCCGGCGGCGTCATCCAGACGCTGGAGAAGGAACAGGCCACCGCTACGGTCGTCCGATCGACCAAGATCGTTGTGGACGCCTTGCGGGCAGCGAAGCAGCCTGACTACGCTCGGTCGTCATCGTCATGAGACCGGGCGGGATGTGGAGCGGCTCACGTGGGGGAATGCCTGCGGGGGGTCGGCGCACCGAAGAAGCGGTGCGTGGTGGAAACTGTCTGGTGGTGACGGACGTTGTGAGAATGTCCGGGTCGGCAGGTGTGAGTATTCGGAGTTCGTCCTGCCCCACGGGCGGGTCTGTTTCGGTCAAGGGGAATCGCCCGTGAAGTTGTTTGAGAAGTTGTTCGGCAAGAAGAACCGCGAAGCAAGCGGTGCGCCCAAGCACCGCGCCGGGCACGGCGACGTGGAGGAGCAGGGCGACCGGCCGCTCTTCCGTGACGAGGTGGCGGGAGCGGGTGACCAAACGGGTGCGTACGGCGCGTCGGCTGTTGACCCTGCCGGTTCCGGACGCATAGGTTTCGGTGAACCATCAACCTCAAGTACGGGTGGAGGGTTTGACCCCGACCCGTATGCCACCAATGCCTCCGCGGGGCACCCGCGGCGCGAGGAGCCGTCCATGTCGGCCGAGCAGGTTTGCAGCAGGTGTGGTCACCGCAGCGATGCGGCCAGCCGCTTCTGTTCCAACTGCGGGGCGCCGCTGCGGCCGGGTCTGACGCCGGAGCGTGCTTCGGAGACCACGTCCACCATCTCGATCTCGGGCCTGGAGGCCTATGAGGCCGAGGTGTCCGGACAGCACGTGTCCTCGCTGTCCCCCGAGGCCCAGGCCGCGGTGGAAGCGCTGCCTCCGGGCTCCGCACTGCTCATCGTGCGGCGCGGCCCGAACTCCGGCAGCCGCTTCCTGCTGGACGGCGAGCTGACCACGGCGGGCCGCCACCCGCAGAGCGACATCTTCCTGGACGACGTCACCGTCTCCCGGCGGCATGTCGACTTCCGCAGGGGGCAGGACGGTCTCTTCACCGTCTCCGACGTGGGCAGCCTCAACGGCACGTACGTGAACCGCGAGCCCATCGACTCGGTCGCCCTGCACAACGGCGACGAGGTCCAGATCGGCAAGTACCGGTTGGTCTTCTACGCGAGCCAGCGGGGCATCTGACCGTCTCCCCGGGCACCGCTCCGGGGGGACCACAGGGAAGGTCCATGCTGCGTACCTCGACGGGCGGTGCCGGTCACGGCACCGCCGGCTCGGGCGGGCGGCTGGTGAGCATCGGCACGGTGCTGACCATGCTGCGCGACGAGTTTCCCGAAGTCACGATTTCCAAGATCCGGTTCCTGGAGGCCGAGGGGCTGGTCGAGCCCCGGCGCACACCGTCCGGATACCGCAAGTTCAGCGCCGACGACGTCGAGCGCCTCGCCCGCGTCCTGCGGCTGCAGCGTGATCACTACCTGCCGCTGAAGGTCATCAAGGACCAGCTCGACGCCCTGGAGCGGGGCGAGCAGATCCGCATCCCCGCGCCCGCCGCGCCCGGGGACGGGGACCCCGCCGGAGCGGCGGTCGTCGCCGCGGTCCTGGGCGAGATCGGCCGCGCCCGGCCCGCCGCGGCCCGGATCGGCCGTTCGGAGCTGCTGGCCGCCGCCCAGGTGGACGAGGCGCAGCTGGCCGAGTGGGAGTCCTACGGGCTCCTCGCCGAGGCCCCGGACGGCGGATTCGACGTCGAGGCGGTCACCGTGGCCAGGCTGGTGGCGGAACTGGGCCGGTTCGGCCTGGAGCCCCGGCACCTGCGGGCCATGAAGGCCGCGGCCGACCGGGAGGCCGGGCTGGTCGAGCAGGTGGTCGCACCGCTGCGACGGCACCGCAACCCCCAGACGAGGGCCCACGCCGAGGCCACCCTGAAAGAGCTGGCGGGCCTTTCCGTACGGCTCCACGAAGCGCTCGTGCAGACCGCGCTCGGCGTCCGTCTGCACTGACGAAGGGGGCCCCGACTACCCAAACCGGCCGGGCAGGTCCTAGGGTTGCTGTGTGAACGAGCTCGACGTTGTGGGTGTCCGGGTTGAAATGCCCTCCAACCAACCGATCGTGCTCCTGCGTGAAGTGGGAGGCGACCGGTACCTCCCCATCTGGATCGGTCCCGGGGAGGCTACTGCCATTGCCTTCGCCCAGCAGGGGATGGCCCCTGCCCGGCCGCTGACGCACGACCTGTTCAAGGACGTGCTGGAAGCGATCGGTGAGGAACTCACCGAGGTCCGGATCACGGATCTGCGGGAGGGCGTCTTCTACGCGGAGCTCGTCTTCGCCAGCGGGGTCGAGGTGAGCGCGCGGCCGTCCGACGCCATAGCGCTGGCCCTGCGCACCGGGACGCCGATCTACGGAAGCGACGGGGTGCTGGACGATGCCGGAATCGCGATTCCGGACGAGCAGGAGGACGAGGTGGAGAAGTTCCGCGAGTTCCTCGACCAGATCTCGCCGGAGGACTTCGGCAGCAGCAATCAGTGAGGTCTCGGCCGAGTCGTCCCCAGGGGATTGTCAGCCCATTCGAGTAGCCTTTCCCCGCAAAGGGATACGGGAAACCACTCTCAGGGTGATTATCACTCGGCGTGCCGAGTGTGGCGATCGTTGACGCACCCCTGGTGACTGCCTACCTTCGAGGTGGCAGGTCAAGGACGGAGGGTCGGCGTGAGGATCACGGGCGACGGTACGACCGGGGGCATCCCCGCACGGAGTGAGGGCGGACCGTACGCGCTGCACGGCGGTGCGGTGGGGCCCGCGCGCCGTCAGCCGGGATCCGTGCCGCCCGGTCCGGAGAGCGGCGAGCCGGAGACCGGAGAGATCGGCTACCGGGGGCCCACCGCGTGCGCCGCCGCGGGCATCACCTACCGGCAGCTCGACTACTGGGCGCGGACCGGGCTCGTCGAGCCCAGTGTGCGCGCGGCGGGCGGATCCGGCACGCAGCGGCTGTACAGCTTCCGGGACGTGGTCGTCCTGAAGATCGTCAAGCGCTTCCTGGACACCGGGGTGGCGCTGCAGAACATTCGCACCACCGTCCAGCACCTGCGCGACCGCGGCTTCCGGGACCTGGAGCGGATGACGCTCATGAGCGACGGCGCGACGGTGTACGAGTGCACCTCCCCGGACGAGGTCGTCAGCCTGCTCCAGGGCGGTCAGGGCGTCTTCGGGATCGCCGTGGGCGTGGTGTGGGGGGACGTGGACAAGGCGCTGTCCCAGCTGCACGGCGAGCGGGTCGAGACCGGCGAGACGCTGATCGGGCACAACCCGGCCGACGAGCTGGCCGCGCGCCGCAACCGGGCGGGCTGAGCCGCCGCACGCCGTGGTGCCGTGACCGCAGGCGTCACGGCCGCCCACCGCCGTGGACCGCCCTCCGGGCGCCGTGGCCGCCCCGAGGGGGCGCGCCGGACGCGCCCGGGGGGCGTTGTCAGTGGCATAGGGCAGCATCGGAGGCGTGAGAGCCGCCCCGACCATCCTGCACCTGGACATGGACGCCTTCTACGCCTCCGTGGAGCAGGCGGCGAAGCCGAGCCTGCGCGGGAAGGCGGTCATCGTCGGCGGGCTCGGGCCCCGCGGGGTGGTCGCCACCGCCTCCTACGAGGCGCGGCGCTTCGGGGTGCACTCGGCGATGCCCACCGCCCAGGCCCGGCGGCTGTGCCCGAACGGGGCGTACCTGGTGCCGCGCTTCACCCTGTACCGGGCGGTCAGCGACCTGGTGATGGCGCGGCTGCGGGCGATGTCGCCGCTGGTGGAGCCGCTCAGCCTGGACGAGGCCTTCGTGGACCTGGAGGCCGGTGGGGCCGCCTTCGACGCCGCGGGGGCCCGGGCGGCGGGGGAGCGGCTGCGGGAGGACATCCGGGCGGCGACGGGGCTCAGCGCCTCGGTGGGGCTGGCCGGGTCGAAGATGCTGGCCAAGGTGGCCTCCGAGGGCGCCAAGCCGGACGGGCTGCTGCTGATCGAGCCGGGGACCGAGCGGGAGCTGCTGGCACCCATGTCGGTACGGACCCTGCCCGGGGTGGGGCCGGCCACGGGGGAGCACCTGCGCCGGGCCGGGATCACCACGGTGGGGGAGCTGGCCGAGGCGGGGGAGGACGAGCTGGTCCGGATGACGGGGCGGGCGCACGGGGTGGCCCTGTACCGGATGGCGCTGGGGCTGGACGACCGGCCGGTGGTCGCGGAGCGGGACGCGAAGTCCGTGTCCGTCGAGGACACCTTCGACGTGGACCTGCACGACCGGGTGCGGATCCGGGGCGAGGTCCAGCGGCTCGCGGAGCGGTGCGTGGTCCGGCTGAGGGCCTCGGGGCACTCCGGCCGCACGATCGTGCTCAAGGTGCGCCGCTACGACTTCTCCACGCTGACCCGGTCGGAGACCCTGCGGGGGCCGACGGACGACCCCGCGGTGGTCCGGGAGGCGGCGGCGCGGCTGCTGGAGGGGGTCGACACCACGGGCGGGGTGCGGCTGCTGGGCGTCGGAGTGTCCGGGCTGGCCGACTTCACCCAGGAGGACCTGTTCGCCCAGGCCGAAGCACAGGCGGAGGCGGAGGCGCGGGCGGAAGCGGAGGCTCAGGCGGAAGCGGAGGCGCGCACCCAGGCGGACGCCCGGGCAGATGCCCCGGCGGATCCCGGCGGGGGCCCGGCGAGGGCGGGAGTGGATGCGCAGGGGCCGGCCGCGGGTGCGCCGGGGCCGGGTGGGGGCGCCGACGCGGTGGCCTCCGTAGGCGCCGTCACCCAGGACGCCCCCGCTCCGGAGCGGAGCTGGTCGGCGGGGATCGACGTACGGCACGCGGTGTACGGGCCCGGCTGGGTGCAGGGCAGCGGGGTGGGGAGGGTGACCGTCCGCTTCGAGCAGCCGGGATCGGCCCCGGGCCGGGTGCGGACCTTCCGGGTGGACGATCCCGAACTGGAGTCGTCCGATCCGCTGCCGCTGGCCGGGGAACATGCCAAAGAAGACGAAGAAACGGAGTGATCAGCTTTCGTCGCCCGCCAGGCGGCCGAAGTCGCGCTCGCGGTCGCCGTGGTGGAAGTCACTCGGCAAGGTCACGTCCAGGCCGTAGTGGTGGTAGAGCTGGAGCTCCTGCTCCGGCGAGAGGTGGCGGCCGACCCCGAAGTCCGGGGCTTCTTTGATCAGGGAGCGTTCGAAGGGAACCCGCAGGGTGTCGCCCACCACCTCGCTCGGTTCCAGGGGGACGAAGGCGTCCCGGCTGAAGAGTCCGGTCCGTACGGCGGCCCATTCGGGGACGCCCGTGGCATCGTCGAGGTAGACCTCGTCCACGGTGCCGATCTTGGTGCCATTGCGGTCGAACGCCTTGCGGCCGATCAGGCTGCGCGGATCGATGTCGGTCTGCACGGTCGCCTCCTTTTGGTCGCAACTCCTCCGTAATGACTACAAAAGTGCATTTCCGCGGTGGGGGCCACTCGAGGAAGGGCCCAGATCCTCGCTGGTAGGCTGGGGAACGGCTGCTGACCCTGTGCGGGAGAGTCCTCCGATCGAGTTCGCCGGAGGCGCCGAAGGAGCAACTCCTCCCCGGAATCTCTCAGGCAGACGTACCGCACGGACGAGGCCACTCTGGAAAGCAGGGCGGGTGACGGACAGCAGTTCCGCCACCCCTCCTCACCGACGGTGAAAGCCGGACCCGCGGGCGACCCCCGCAGGCCCGGTGAAGCTCTCAGGTTGACATGACAGAGGGGGAGGCCGTCCGGGTGCCCGCGCCGTGGTGCCCCTCGCAGGTCGTACGACCAGGAGGCCTCCGTACATGACCGCCAACCGCATTCCGCTCTCCCAGCTGGAGCGAGGCATCCCCTTCGAGCAGCGCCACATCGGCCCGGATGCCGAGGCGCAGGCGAAGATGCTGGCCCAGGTGGGCTACGGCTCCCTGGACGAGCTGACCGCCGCCGCGGTGCCGGACGTCATCAAGAGCGCCGAGGCGCTGGACCTCCCCGAGGCCCGCACCGAGGCCGAGGTGCTCGCCGAGCTGCGTCTCCTCGCCGACCGCAACCAGGTCCTGAGGCCGATGATCGGCCTCGGGTACTACGGCACCTTCACGCCGCCGGTCATCCTGCGCAACGTCATGGAGAACCCGGCCTGGTACACGGCGTACACGCCCTACCAGCCCGAGATCTCGCAGGGGCGCCTCGAAGCCCTGCTGAACTTCCAGACCGTCGTGGCCGACCTGACCGGTCTGCCGACCTCCGGCGCCTCCCTGCTCGACGAGGGCACCGCGGCCGCCGAGGCCATGCAGCTCGCCCGCCGCGTGGGCAAGGTCAAGGACGGCGTCTTCCTCATCGACGCCGACACGCTGCCGCAGACGATCGCGGTCATCCAGACGCGCGCCGAGCCCACCGGGGTCGAGGTCGTCGTCGCCGACCTGTCCGGGGGCATCCCGGCCGAGGTCGCCGAGCGCGGCGTCTTCGGAGTGCTGCTCCAGTACCCGGGCGCCTCCGGCGCGGTCCGCGACATCAAGCCGGTCATCGACCAGGCGCACGAGCTGGGCGCGATCGTCACCGTCGCCGCCGACCTGCTCGCGCTGACCCTGCTCACTTCCCCGGGCGCGCTCGGCGCGGACATCGCCATCGGCACCACCCAGCGCTTCGGCGTCCCGATGGGCTTCGGCGGTCCGCACGCCGGTTACATGGCCGTCCAGGACAAGCACGCCCGCTCGCTGCCCGGCCGCCTGGTCGGCGTCTCGGTGGACGCCGACGGGAACAAGGCCTACCGCCTGGCCCTGCAGACCCGCGAGCAGCACATCCGCCGCGAGAAGGCCACCAGCAACATCTGTACCGCGCAGGTGCTGCTCGCCGTCATGGCCGCCATGTACGCCGTCTACCACGGCCCCGACGGCCTGCGGACGATCGCCCGCCGCACCCACCGCTACGCCGCCCTGCTCGCCGCGGGCCTGACGGCCGGCGGAGTCGAGCTGGTCCACGGCTCGTACTTCGACACCGTCACCGCGCGGGTGCCCGGCAAGGCCGCCGACGTCGTGGCCGCCGCCCGCGCGGCCGGGGTCAACCTGCACCTGGTCGACGGCGACCACGTCTCCGTCTCCTGCGACGAGACGACCCTGCGCGCCGACATCGACGCCGTGTGGGCCGCCTTCGGCGTCACCGCGGACATCGAGGCCCTGGACGAGACCACCGCGGACGCGCTGCCCGAGGGGCTGCTGCGCTCCGACGCGTACCTGAGCCACCCGGTCTTCCACCAGCACCGCTCCGAGACCGCGATGCTGCGCTACCTGCGCAAGCTCTCGGACAAGGACTACGCGCTGGACCGCGGCATGATCCCGCTGGGCTCCTGCACCATGAAGCTCAACGCGACCACCGAGATGGAGTCGGTCACCTGGCCCGAGTTCGGCCAGCTGCACCCCTTCGCCCCGGTCGAGCAGGCCGAGGGCTACCTCACGCTCATCACCGAGCTGGAGGAACGTCTCTGCGAGGTCACCGGCTACGACAAGGTCTCCCTCCAGCCCAACGCCGGATCCCAGGGCGAGCTGGCCGGTCTCCTCGCCGTCCGGGCGTACCACCGGGCCAACGGCGACGAGCAGCGCACCGTCTGCCTGATCCCCTCCTCCGCGCACGGCACCAACGCCGCCAGCGCCGTGATGGCGGGCATGAAGGTCGTCGTCGTCAAGACGGCGGACGACGGCGAGGTCGACGCCGCCGACCTGCGGGCCAAGATCGAGCAGTACCGCGACGAGCTCGCCGTGCTGATGATCACCTACCCGTCCACCCACGGCGTCTTCGAGGAGCACGTCGCCGACATCTGCGCCCAGGTGCACGACGCGGGCGGCCAGGTCTACGTGGACGGCGCCA
This sequence comes from Streptomyces sp. NPDC006529, assembly GCF_040611795.1. Lineage (NCBI taxonomy): Bacteria > Bacillati > Actinomycetota > Actinomycetes > Kitasatosporales > Streptomycetaceae > Streptomyces > Streptomyces sp. NPDC006529. The sequence continues at coordinate 13,265 of NZ_JBEXPB010000029.1, forward strand.
ACCTCAACGCCCTGGTCGGCCTTGCCAAGCCGGGTCACTTCGGCGGCGACGTCTCGCACCTGAACCTGCACAAGACCTTCTGCATCCCGCATGGCGGCGGCGGCCCGGGCGTCGGCCCGGTCGGTGTCCGGGCGCACCTGGCCCCGTACCTGCCGAACCACCCGCTCCAGCCCACCGCGGGCCCGGAAACGGGCGTCGGCCCGATCTCGGCCGCTCCGTGGGGTTCGGCGGGCATCCTGCCGATCTCGTGGTCGTACGTGCGCCTGATGGGCGGCGAGGGCCTCAAGCGCGCCACCCAGGTGGCGGTGCTCGGTGCGAACTACATCGCCAAGCGCCTGGAGCCGCACTACCCCGTGCTCTACACCGGTCCGGGCAACCTGGTCGCGCACGAGTGCATCATCGACCTGCGCCCGCTGTCGAAGTCCACCGGCGTGAGCGTCGACGACATCGCCAAGCGCCTGATCGACTACGGCTTCCACGCGCCGACGATGTCCTTCCCCGTGGCCGGCACGCTGATGATCGAGCCGACCGAGTCCGAGGACCTCGCCGAGATCGACCGGTTCTGCGACGCGATGATCGCGATCCGCGGAGAGATCGAGCGGGTCGCGGCGGGCGAGTGGCCGTCGGCGGACAACCCGCTGGCCAACGCCCCGCACACGGCGGCGGCGCTGGGCGGCGAGTGGAACCACCCCTACAGCCGTGACGAGGCCGTCTTCCCGGGCGGGCTGAGCCCCGCCGAGAAGTACTGGCCGCCGGTCCGCCGCATCGACGGCGCGTTCGGCGACCGCAACCTCGTCTGCTCGTGCCCTCCGCTGGACGAGTACGACAACTGAGGGTCGTTGATCACCCCAGCTGACATGTGAGAGGGGCCGGTCCGGGAGTGCGTCTCCCGGACCGGCCCCTCTCGTGTTCCCGTGGCGCTTTCCCTAGGCGGCCTTCACCCCGTGCGCCGCCGCGAGGGGGCGGTGCGGGTCGATGATCCGGCCGTCCGGCAGCAGCTCACCGGTGTCCTCGAAGAGCAGGACGCCGTTGCACAGCAGGCTCCAGCCCTGTTCCGGGTGGTGGGCCACCGGGTGCGCGGCCTCCCGGTCGGCGGAGTCGGCTGACGGGCACGGTGGCTGATGCTGGCACATGGATACGTTCTTTCGCTGCGGTGTGGTCTGTGTGCTGCGGCTCGATGCGTCGTTCATGGCCGCCCCCCGTATCAATCGGTGTGGTCAGGGTCCAGTGTTGCCCTACGGAGTGACGTCCGCAGGGATTTCCGGCAGCTGTCCTCATAGATTGATGACGCATCACCCGTGCGGGCGGTTCAGCTCAACTCCCCTGTCATTTCGGGTGGTTCGCAGGGGGCCCCAGCGGGCTAGGCCGAATGGGCAAACCCGGCCGGGGCGCGGGCGTCAGGCCGCGGGCGCCGCCATCGTCGGCGGCACCGGCGGGCTCTCGGGGCGCGGCGCGTTCTGCCGGGTGAGCCGGTGGGTCAGCACGGGCAGCAGTTCCGAGACCGGGTGCGGGCGGTAGGGGGCGATGCCGGGCGGGGCGGGTGCCAGCGGCACGAGCAGGTCCGCGGCGGCGGGCAGTCCGGCGGCGGGGTCGGCCCCGACCCCCTCGTGCAGCCACAGCGTCAGCATGTACAGCTCCGGTACGGACAGCAGCCGGGGCTGGTAGTTCTTGCCGAGGGATTCCGCCTGACGCAGGGCGCGTTCGGTGGCGGCGACGTAAGGTCCCTCGAAGAAGTGGGAGAAGACCCAGCCGTCCGCCGTCAGCCGGGTGTCCGCGGCCGCCACGAAGCGGTCGCCGCCGCGGATCAGGAACCGCCAGCCGGTGAGCCGGGTGCGGGGCGGCCGGCCCGCCGCCGAGGGCAGGAACTGGAGCCGGTCCAGGACGTGCACCGGGAGGGGGAGTTCGGGCGTCAGCGGTCCCGGGAGGGCCCGCAGCGCCGGAGTGAGTGCCTCGTGGACGGCGGTGGGGGAACCGAGTGCCGCGAGGACGCTGCGCACGGCGGGCGCGGGGGCCGGAGGGACATGCAGCGGCATGGTGGGTCGCCTCTCACTTGGGAGACCTGGGGAACGGGGGAGGTGCGGACGGCGCTGTCGCATTCTGGGGCCAGAGAGGGGCTGAGGGGCAATGGCCGCGCGCCAACTCTCTGCCTCGTTTGCGGAGTTTATACGACCTGTGTTCACGCAATGTTTCGGCTAGCTGTCCCGGCCATTGCGGACAAGGCGCATACCGGTCTGGCTGCGGAGGATTCGGAGCTGCGCGCACGCGTACATCTCGCGCTGACCTCGGAGGTTACCCGACGGGTGCTCGGCTGGAAAGTGCCGGTATTGCGACGGCCGAAAATGCGAAGGGGGCTTCGCAGGATGCCCCTTGCCAGATGAATGTGCCATAGCGCCCGTCGGCCAAACCGGCGCGCGCTGTCCGCCAGTCGTGACCCCGCCGCGTTATCGATCACCGGGCCGGGGCATCATCGACCGTAACGCGCGCCTGGGTGGACCGGGCCAGGCCCACTCGTGGAGGGACGCTTCGATGGGGGAGAAGGTCGTGGCAGGCGGATTCGACCTGTCCGATCGGCAACGGTATCGGAGGAAGCTTCACGAGTGCCTGGAGGGACTGGAGCGGCTTCTGGCGGAGAAGAGGTTCGATCGCCCCAAGAACATGATGGGGCTGGAGATCGAGTTGAATCTCGCGGGTTCCGACGGTTTGCCGAGAATGGTGAATGCACAGGTACTGGAGCGGATTGCGAGCCCCGATTTCCAGACCGAACTGGGAATGTTCAACCTGGAGGTCAACATACTTCCGCACCGGCTCGACGGCCGGGTATTCGACCAGCTCGCCGAGGAACTCAGCGCGAGTCTCGCCTATGCCAACCGGCAGGCCGCGGAGATCGACGCCGGGGTGGTGATGATCGGCATCCTGCCGACGATCTCGCGCCGCGACCTCGTCGCCGCCAACCTCTCGGCGGTGGACCGGTACTCCCTGCTGAACGAGCAGATCCTCTCGATGCGGGGGGAGGACTTCGTCCTCGACATCGACGGGGTGGAGCGGCTGACCTGGACCGCGGGGTCGATCGTGCCGGAGGCGGCCTGTACCTCGGTGCAACTGCACCTCCAGGTCACCCCGGGCCGGTTCGCGGACGTGTGGAACGCGGCGCAGGCGGTGGCGGCCGTGCAGATCGCCGTCGGCGCCAACTCCCCCTTCCTGTTCGGCCGCGAGCTGTGGCGCGAGTCGCGGCCACCGCTCTTCCAGCAGGCCACCGACACCCGGCCGCCCGAACTCCAGGCGCAGGGCGTGCGCCCCCGGACCTGGTTCGGCGAGCGTTGGGTCGATTCGGCGTACGAGCTGTTCGCCGAGAACGTCCGCTACTTCCCGGCGCTGCTGCCGATCTGCGACGAGGAGGAACCGCTGCGGGTGCTCGCCGAGGGCGGGGTGCCAGGGCTGCGGGAACTCGTCCTGCACAACGGCACCGTCTACCGCTGGAACCGGCCCGTGTACGGGGTGGCCGACGGGGTGCCGCACCTGCGGGTGGAGAACCGGGTGCTGCCCGCGGGGCCCACCGTCACGGACGTGGTGGCCAACGCCGCCTTCTACTACGGGCTGGTGCGCACCCTCGCCGACGAACCGCGCCCCGTCTGGGGTCGGCTGCCGTTCGCCGAGGCGGAAGCCAACTTCGACGCCGCCTGCCGGTACGGGATCGACGCGCGGTTGCGCTGGCCGCGCCGGGGCCGGGGCGGCGGACTGGCGAGCGTGCCGGCGGTCCGGCTGGTGCTCGACGAACTGCTGCCGATGGCGGCGGCCGGGCTGGACGCCTGGGGGATCGAACCCGCGGACCGCGACCACTACCTGGGGATCATCGAGGAACGGTGCCGCAGGCGCGTCAACGGCTCGACCTGGCAGGTGGACACCTACCACCGGGCGCTGGCCGCCGGGCTGGAGCGGGAGGCGGCGCTCGCGGCGACCACTCGCCGCTACACCGAGCTGATGTACAAGGGGGACCCGGTGCACACCTGGCCCGCCGGGCTGCCGGAGGAGGAGGTGAGCGCCGCGGTGACCGCCGGACGCTGAGGACCGCCCGCGCCGCCCGGTGCTCCCGTACCGCCCGGTCCCGTACCGCCGGGTGGTCCGGTACCGCCGGGTGGTCCGGTACCGCCCGATGATCCGCTTCCGCCGTCGAAGGGGCAGTATGGGGGCGTCGGAGCGGGATGGCGGGTTGGCGGGACGGAGTCAGGCGTGCGTGCGGATCCGGAGCCGGTGGTCGGGACGTCGAGCGAGGACGGGCGGCGGGTCCTCGGGACCGAGACGCTGCTGGTCCTCGCCCTGTCGCTGGGCGCGAGCGGGGTCTCGGCGCTGATCAGCTTCATCGGCTCGCTCACCAAACCGGGCGGCCTGAAGGACCAGGCCGCCACGCTCAACGGCTCCTACGCGCCCGGCCGCCCCTGGCTCGACCTGTCCTGGCAGCTCTTCGGAATCGCGACCGCCCTCGTCCCCGTTCTCCTCGTCGCCCACCTGCTCACCCGCGAGGGCGCGCCCGGGCTGCGGGTGCTGGGCTTCGACCGCACCCGGCCCGGCGGGGACCTGGGGCGCGGGGCGCTCGTCGCGGCCGGGATCGGGAGCGCGGGACTCGCCTTCTACCTGGCGGCGCGCGCCTCCGGCTTCAACCTGACGGTGGTGCCGGAGGCGCTGCCCGACGTGTGGTGGAAGTTCCCCGTACTGATCCTCTCCGCGGTGCAGAACGCCGTGGTCGAGGAGGTCATCGTGCTGGCCTACCTGCTGCGCCGGCTGGACGGCCTGGGGTGGTCGCCGTGGGCCGCCCTGTCGGCCAGTGCGCTGCTGCGCGGTTCGTACCACCTCTACCAGGGGATCGGCGGGTTCGTCGGCAACGCGGTGATGGGCGTCGTCTTCGTCCTGCTCTACCGGCGCTGGGGGCGGGTCGGGCCGCTGGTGGCCGCCCACGCCCTGCTCGACATCGTGGCCTTCGGGGGCTACGCGCTGCTGGCGGGCAAGGTCGGCTGGCTGCCGATGCCCTGACGGGCGGGTGGCTGGGCGGGCCGGGTACGGGGGCGGTCAGGGGGCGGTGAGAAGTTCGCCGTCGATGACCGTGACGGCGTGCCCGGTGAGGAACGTACGGTCCCCCGCGAGCCGGACCTTGACCAGGCCGGTGCGCGCCGCGCCCTGGAGGCCGGTCAGCTCGTCGCGGCCCAGGCGCGCGGCCCAGAAGGGCGCGAGCGCGGTGTGGGCGCTGCCGGTGACGGGGTCCTCGGGCACGCCGACGGCGGGAAAGAAGCCGCGGGACACGAAGTCGTACCCCCGGGCGGGGTCCTCGGCGGCCGCGGTGACGATGATGCCGCGGCGGGCGTAGGCGGCGAGCGCCGCGAGGTCGGGGCGGAGTTCGCGCACGGCGCGCTCGTCGGCCAGTTCGACCAGGAGGTCGCCGATGTGGGGGGAGGTGTCGTGGACGGAGCGGATCTGCGGGGCGGGGGTGTCGCTGCTGCTGTTGGCGTTGCCGCTGCTGCCGGTCAGGGCGTGGGCCAGGGAGGGAGGCAGGTCGTGCGGGGTCAGGGTTGAGGTCGGGAAGTCCATCGTCACCGAGCCGTCCGGAGCCGCCTCGGTGGTGAGGATCCCGCAGCGAGCGGCGAACCGGACCGGGCCGGTGGCCAGGCCGGCGCCGGCCAGGACGTGCGCGGTGGCGAGGGTGGCGTGACCGCACATGTCGACCTCGGCGGTGGGCGTGAACCAGCGCAGGGCCCAGTCGGTGGGGCCGCCGGGGGGCAGGGGGTGGGCGAAGGCGGTCTCGGAGAGGTTCACCTCGGCGGCGACGCGCTGGAGCCAGGGGTCGGGCGGGAACCCGGTGGCCGCGTCGAGGAGGAGGACTCCGGCCGGGTTGCCCTGGAAGGGGCGGGTGGTGAAGGCGTCGACGATTCGGATGCGCATGGCTTTGACCGTAGGGGGGGTCGGGGGGTGCGGCCCAATGCCAATCCGGGGGGACTGGCATCCCTGGGGGCGGGGGGCGGGGGCAGGTCGGCCTTGGGGTGCGGGTGGGGTCCCGTGGGGTGTGCACCTGCGGCTGGGCGTTCTGGGCTCCGCCCAGACCGGTCCTCAAACGCCGGACGGGCTGGGAGGGGGTCGGATTCATCGATCCGGCTTCCAGCCCAGCGTGGTCCAGCCCGCTTGATGAGGCGATGAGGGAGGGTGCGACCATCCTCGGATGCGAGAGATCGACGAGTTGGTCAATGCGGATGACCCAGCGTGGCCGGAGCTTCGCGAGATGCTTTCGGCGGGCTCCGTACCGGTTCAGGTGCTGTCCGCCGACGTTGACGAGGGTCGCCGATGTCTTCTGCAAATGCAGGTCACGGCACGATCGATGCTGGGTGCTCTGGCGTTGAACACCGGCGGTCTGCTCGTGGACAACGGATGGGTGCGTGTGTTCGGCGGGGGTTCGGTCACGGGTGGGGGGCTCCCGAGTCTGGCGCAGGTCAACCGTTTCCCTGCGGATTTCGACCCGGTCTGGCATCCCGCGACGGGTCTGATCGTTGGCCACGACGTCGTCGGCGGGGTCTTCGCGCTGAACGGTGGCGATCCTGCGGCTGTGGGCCGGCCTGGGGCACCTGGGCAGATGACGTACTTCGCTCCCGACACTCTTGAGTGGGAAGCGATGGAAATGAGCCACTCCGGGTGGGTCTCCTGGTTGTTCTCGGGCCAGTTGGAAACGTTCTATGACGGGCTGCGATGGCCTGGCTGGCGTGAGGAAGCTGCGGCCCTGGCCTTCCCGCAGGGCATTTCTGTGTATCCGTTCTTGTGGTCCAAGGAGGCCCATGCCGATCTCGCGGCGACAAGTCGTCGGCCTGTGCCGATGCGCGAGGTCATCGGAGTCGCTGCGGACTTCGCCCGGCAGATGGGGCCGTCCGATCCTGGGTTCCTCGGCGACGTGTGACCGGGTTCGCTGCCGCTCGTCAATGCTGTCACCGAAGTTCGGCTTCCCATGCTAATGCCGTGTCAGGCAACGTTCGCCTGTCGCGGGTACGGTGCGTCCATGAGTGGTGGCCAGCCGGACCTGGACGAGATCGAGGCGTGCTGCGCTGCCTTGGTCAAGGGGCGCATGAGTCGTGATGCGGCCGACCGGTGGGCCGGGCGCTGGGTCGTCGACGACACGCTTGAGTGGGACGAACTGTCTTGGTGGGCACTGCGCCTCCTTTACGGCATCGATCTGCGGCACGGACCCGAGGAGCCGTACCTGAATGACGACGAGCAGGTACGGGGATGGCTTGAGGAGTTCCGGCGGCGCCGCGCCGGGTGACGCACCGTGAAGGTCCTTCCCGGTCGCACATCGCGGCCAGGCTGTTGGCCTAGCCTGAACGCCGCGAGATCAAGAAGATTGCGAAGTCGAAGCCGACCGAGCACGACCTGCCGTTCTCGACCTGGAGCCTGACCAAAGTTGGCGGGCTTCCTGGTTGCCGAGGGGGTGGTCGACGACATCAGCCACGAGGGCCTGTGCATCCTGCTCCGCGAGGAGGGCGTCTCCTTTCAACGCCTAAAGACCTGGAAAATCTCCCGTGACCCGGACTACGCGGCCAAGAAGGCTCGCGTCGAGCACCTCGCGCGATAGCTAGCGGGCGACGAGGACATACCCGAGGAGGGCGAGCCGGAAGTCGTCTTCTACATGGACGGGTTCGAGCCCCTCAATCTGATGCCGCACCCGGGCCGGCAGTGGGTCGAATGCGGAGGCAAGCACAAGGACCCCGACCGTGAACCGCGCCGCAGGCGGCGGGCGACCTACAACCGCTATGGCGGGGTTCGGCACCTCTTCGCCGCCCTGGACCTGGCCAAGGACAAGTTCTACGGCCACATCAAGCCGATCAAGAGGCGGACGCAGTTCCTGGAGTTCTGCCGCTACCTGCGCACGCTCTACCCGCGAGAGGTCCGGATCGCGATCGTCAGTGACAACTTCTCCCCGTACCTGACCACGAAGAAGTGCCAGCGCGTCGGCACCGGGGCTGCGGCGAACAACGTCGAGATGGCCTACACCCCGACCAACAGTTCCTGGCTGAGCCGCATCGAGGCCCAGCTCACCGCCCTGCGCTACTTCACCCTCGACGGCACCGACCATGCCGACCACAAGGAGCAGGGCAGCATGATCCGCCGCTACATCATCTGGCGAAACCGCCGCGCCGACGACCGGCGCCTACGCGCCGTCGTCGACAGGGCAAACGTTGCCTGACACGGCACTAGTGCCGCCTTTCGTTGATGGCAGGCCTTCTGCCGGCAGCGGTCTGAGCACGTTCGATGCAGGATCTGGCCTGGGTCTGGCGGCAGCAGTCCGTGACAAACCGCGCAGGCGACCACTCAGGACCAGCCGATCCCGTTCCAGCGACGACTCGTGTCCCACATGGTCAGCCGTCGTCGCGGCGTAGTACCAGCCCGGAAAGCTCTCGTCACCCTTCGCCCCTACCGGAAACTGCGAACCGGCTCAGCGTCCTCGAAGCTAACGCTCCAAGCCTCTCCAAGAGGCAGCCGACGGCGACCTGCGGCACCGCAAAATTCCAGCTCGAAGGCTGATAACGCGGAGTCTACGTAGAGCCGAGCAATCGAACGAGACTCGCTGCCACAGGACGTCAGGGGACCTGTCTCAGCGAAGATTCCGCGAATCTCAGCGAAGTTGCTGAAACGGTCGTTAGTCTCACCGAAGGTTGAGGATTTGCTCGGCCTGCCGGGTTGGGGGTGCGGTGGAGGCACTGTCGCGTGCGTACGGCGATGAAGCGTTAACGGCGTTTGAGCTGGACTTTCTCAGTAACGGTGAGCGTCGCAAGCACGCTCTGGGGTCGAGTTGGCAGGTTCCGTTCGAGGCGGTCGAACCTGTCCGACCGTTCCGTTGGGACAAGGGAACGCCGGGTTTCGCAGGCTGGTACTACTCGGCGACCATGCGGGATCACGTGGGCTATGAGTCCTGGCTCGAGCGAGACCGGTTGATCCTGCTCGATCGAGATCCACAGGTCAGAGCGATGTCGTCGCAGCCGTTCTGGTTGCACTGGCACGACGGCGAGCGGCGTCGCCGCCACGCCCCTGACTACTTTGTCCGGTTGGCTACAGGGCAGGCGCGGATTGTGGATGTCCGTGCTGAGGACGATATGGACGAGGTCACTCGGGAGGCCTTCGCGGCGACTCAGCGGGCCTGCTCTGCGGTGGGCTGGGAGTTCGAGTGGGCGGGCCGTCCCGAGCCGATCTTCATGGCGAACGTTCGGTGGCTGGCGCGGTATCGCCGGGCACGCTGCGGCCGACCGGGGGCGATAGTCGAGCGACTCCTGGAGGTCTTCAGCCAACCGAAGAGCCTGTGGGACGGGGCTGAGCTGGTCGGCGACCGGATCCAGGTGTTGCCGGTGCTGTTCCACCTGTTGTGGTTGGGAAAGCTGAAGGTGGATCTCTCGGGAGGGTTGCTGGAGACCGGAAGCCTGGTCTGGGCGGATGGGCGGCGGCAATGGGTCGGCTGAGGCGTCCGCCGGTTCTGGCAGTTGGCGAGCGGGTTCGGTTCGACGGGCAGGTCCGCGGAGTACTCGAAGTGACCGCGCAGGCCGCAGTCCTGGAGGACGCGGAGGCCCCGCATCGCGTGGTGGCTCTGCTCGAACTGTTCGCAGCGGAGGACTTCGAGGTCCTGTTCCGCCCGGAGCGGATGCCAGTGCCTGCCTCATCCGGCTTGGACCTGCTGCCTGCCGCAGCGGCTCAGCAGGCTCTGTGGTGGGAGGGCCACATTCTGGAAGTCGTACATGGACTTCCGCCCGACGCGGAGCCCGGCGCTACGCCGCGCGAGGAATACCGCGCCGGCACATCGTTGGCCGCACGGGAAGAGGCCAAGGCGGCCGAGCTGTCCCGGTCCGGTCGCCCCGTGACGGCTTACACAGTCGCCCGGCTGCGTCGCCGCTACCTCAAGGAAGGGGTTGCCGGGCTGGCCGATCGCCGAGCGGCCCGCAAGCGGCCGGAGTTCGGCACGGTGGACATCAGAGTGGTCGAGGCGATGCGCCAGGCCATCAAGGAAGGTGTCGACCCCTCTACTCGGACCGCGTCCTACCTGATCTGGCGGACGAAAGAGATCCTCACGCAGACCGAGGACGAAGACGAGACGGAGACCGAAGACGGACAAGCGGAGCCCCGGTGGCCTTCCCGGGCCACGCTCTACCGGTTGGTGGAGAAACTGACGGCCGGTACTCACACCCTGGGATCGGCGGTGACGCGCCGTTCGAAGGCTCATACGGCGGGCACGACCTTGGGAGAGCTGACGGTGAGCGCTCCGGGCGAGGTCATGCAGATCGACTCCACCCCGCTGGACGTGATGGTCCGCCTCGACAACGGAGTGGTTGGCAAAGTCGAGCTCACAGGCATGATCGATGTCGCGACCCGGACCCCGACGGCGCTTGTCCTGCGGCCGTCGACGAAGTCCGTCGATGCCAGCGTGCTGCTGGCGAGGACCGTCACGCCCGAGTTGATGCGGCCGGGCTGGGTGGAAGCCCTCAAGATGTCCCGCTCTGTGTTGCCTCACCGCAGGCTGCTGACACTGGATGAGCGTCTGGAGCATGTGGCTGCCAAGCCGGTGATCGTCCCGGAGATGATCGTCTGCGATCACGGAAAGGCGTTCATCTCGCACAACTTCCGGGCCTCGTGCAGATTTCTGGAGATCGAGTTCCAGCCGACCCACAAGGGCTCGCCCTTCGAGAAGGGCCACATCGAGAAGATGCTGGGCTCGGTTGCCACGATGTTCGTGCAGTTCCTTCCCGGATACACTGGCCGCAACACTGACCGTCGCGGCCGACACCCGGAGAAGGAAAACCTGTGGTCACTGCCCGAGTTGCAGGATCTCCTTGATGAATGGGTGATCGCCAAGTGGCAGAACCGCCCGCATGACGGGCTGCGAGACCCTGACCACCCGGGGCGGCTGTTCACTCCGAACCAGAAGTATGCCGCGCTGGTCGAGTCCAGCGGCTATGTCCCGGTCGCGCTCAGCGCAGACGACTACACCGAGCTTTTGCCCGCTGCCTGGCGGGCCGTCAACTCCTATGGCATTCGCATCAATAACCGCACCTACGACGCTCCCGGACTCGGGCCCATGCGTCGGCGTGATTCAGGTGTCACGGCCAAGCGGGGGCTCTGGGAGGTCCATCGCGACCCCTACGACGTCTCTCGCGTCTGGGTACGTAACCATCGCGGTGAAGACGAGTGGGTCCAGGCGACGTGGAAGTACTTGAAGCGGACGCCTGTTCCTTTCGGTGATCTCGCCTGGGACCACGTCAGTCACCAGCTTCCCAAGGCCACCGAGGAAGAACTCGCCGAGGCCGTGGCCGCTTTGCTGACCCGTGCGAACGCCGGACCGGATCCGGCTGAGCCCGGCCAGAAGAGGAAGAAGCAGAGGCCCTCCAAGCGCGACCGCCAAGTGGTGGCCCGGACCAAGGTGACGGCTCCTGCCCCTGTCGTCCTCCCCGAGCCGCAGCCCGCAGACGCGCCAGCTGCCGAGGAACCCATGGACGAAGACGAGATGGCTGAGGTGATCCCGCTGGGGCTCTTCGACCCGCTTGAGGACCCCTGGAGACGTTCGTGATCACGCTGCTACCCGGCCAGGCTGGCGACGACTTCGGCCGGCATCTGACCACCCTGCTCGGATGGCGCGAGTTCATCGCGACATCCCTGGGTCAGCCGATGGTCATCATGAGCGAGGCCGAGTACGAGGCACTCGTTGCGGCGGCTGAGTCGGATCCGTCGGCGCAGGAGAAGAAGAGCGCCTACGACGACCATCGGCTGAACCATCACGCGCGCCTGCAAGTCATCGCCACGTCCACGGTCCGGCACACCGTGACCTGCGGACGTCGCCTGATCATCCTGAACCGCGGCGCGGTGAGTGCCCGCCGCGGCCTGCTCGTCTCCGGGCCCGCGAACACAGGCAAGACGATCGCACTTACTCAGCTCGGCCTGGCCCACGAACTCGTGGACCGGCGCCGGCACCCAGGCCAGGACGAGCGCATTCCGGTCATCTACATCACCATCCCGCCAGCCGCGACATCCCGCATGATCGCCGCCGAGTTCGCTCGCTTCCTCGGCCTCCCCGTCACCCGCAGTCTGAACTTCACCGACCTGACCGAAGCCGTGGTCGGCGTCTGCACCACCGCCCGCACCGGCCTGGTCCTGGTCGACGAGATCCATAACATCTCCCTGCACACCCGCACGGGAGGCGAGGCGTCCGACACCCTCAAATACTTCTCCGAGCGCATCCCAGCTACGTTCGCCTACGCCGGAATCGACATCGAGTCCGGAGGGCTCCTCTCTGGCACCCGCGGGGACCAGATTGCAGGACGCTTCACCTCTGTGATCACCCACCAGTTCCCCTACAACAAGGAATGGAAAGGACTCGTGGCGCAGATGGAGGAAACTCTCCTCCTGCACCAGCACGAACACGGAACCCTGGCCCGACTCGACCGCTTCCTCCACACTCGCACCGGCGGCATGATCGGCACCCTCGCCCACCAAATCCGCGGGGCTGCCGTCGACGCCATCCTGAGCGGCGCCGAGAAGATCGCTAAGAGCGGACTGCTGGCCGTTGACTTGGACATCGCCTCCGGGCGCGATCGCCCGAACAACCCGCCAACAGCGGGCGGCAAAGAGTGACAGCACTCGCCGACGCCGATCCGCAGCTCGTTCCACTTCCCTTTCAGGTCCGGCCGAAGGCGGGAGAGGGCGGTCCCATGTTCATCCGGCGTCTCGCACAGGCCAACCACCTCCCACCCCCCTACCTGCGGAAATTCCTCACGCCTGGCCCCAGGGGCAAGCCGTCGTGGGCCCGCCTCGCCGCAATCACCGGACGTGATCCTGACCTCCTGCGAACAACGCTCGAGACGAAGAAATGCGTGGAATGCAGCACGGATATTCCACCCAGCGATACCTTCGGCCGACGGGCAATCCTCTGTTCCATGCGCTGCAGGACCCGGGCCCACCGCCGACGGCAAACCACGGCGCCCTGCCGGATCTGCCAGAAGCCGATGAAGATCCAGATCGGGCAGCGCCACCGGCTCTGTTCATCGACATGCCGCCGCACCGCCTACCTCCAACGCCAGCAGGGACGCGCTTCCTCGACGGCTTCCAGCGTCGACGATGATCCTTCCCACCAAGAAGACCGTCGCTGCATAGCCTGCGAAAAACCTCTGCCCCCCGGCTCTCGATCGCACCGCCAGACGTGCTCAGCGGCCTGCCGGCAGCACACCCGCCGCTGGAGTCGACTCAATTCGCCCGAACAGTTCCTCCGCTCGCCGGCCGAGACCTGTGAGTTCTGCGAGGACCCGCTCCCGAAAGCGAAGCCGAGTGCTGGCCAGCGGCGCTGGTGCTCGGGTCGTTGCAGGCAACGAGCTCACCGAGGACTCGACCCAGCTCCTTACAGGATCCGGACCTGCGAGCACTGTCAGGACCCCGTCGAGAGGGACAGTTTCGGACGAGCCCGACAATGGTGCTCAAGGAGCTGCCGGGAGAAAGCCCAGCGCCGCCGTCGCAAACTTGCTGTTGGCGGCAGCTAAGCGCGGGTCCTCATCTTCGCCTTCATGCCTGGGCAGTCGGCGGGGACAGCGGCTCAGATGGCGAGGCGGCCGGGCACAGCGTCCGCGCGCCCGTAGTTGAGCACCTGCGCAAGGACTTCGCGGAACTGGACGACGTCTTCGGCTGGTGCTTCGATGACGGCCTCGATCTCGCTGTCATCCAATCGCAGGTCTTCCAGAGCGTCGGGGTCCAGTGAGACGTGGAGGACGTTGCCCGTCAGAACGGCTTCACGCACACATCCGTATGCGGTCCCCTGGCCGGCTGTGACCAGGCAGTGCGTGTCCATCCCCAGAGCTATCTCCTGGACGTCGGGATCGTCCTCACCCGCCATGAACATCAGGATGAAGCCGCTGCCATCCTCTCGCTCGGCAAGCGCTGCTTCAGTGAAGTAGCCGTCGGGATCGATCTCGGTTCTGGCGGCGCGGGCGGTGAATCGGTACGTCATGACGGCGTTCTATCAGTGCGTCTCTCTGAGCTTCCAGACAGGGGGCAAGACTGAGTAGAGGAATGGGCGGAAAGTGCGTCACCACCGTCACCCCAACAAGGATCCGCAGGTCAAGGTGCTGGTGCGGGTCTGAGACTGCGTCACCCAGAATCGCTCGACAGAGCAGATTCACTGAGACGAACAGCCGACGCGGCACATTCGCTGAGACGAAGCAGGATCCGAGCACCTTCGTTGAGACCTGAGCAACCTTCGCTGAGACAGGTCATCAGGGGTGTTGTTGCAGCGTTCCCGAAAGAACGCTCCCGATATATCGTTGACACATCGCGAGCGATCAGCGATCGTAGTGGTGTCGGACAGCGACAGCGGTATATCCGAGGAAATGCAGACGAAAGGAGCGCAGCCATGCGTTCACATGGACACGAACACGGTCACGGACACGGTCACGGTCGTGGGCACGGACACTGCGGGCCGGACCGTCAGGGGGACTTCGAGGGCCGGCGCGCCGCCTTCGGCCCGTTCGGGCCGCCGTTCGGCGGGCCCTTCGGCGGGCGCGGCGGGCGGGGCGGACCGCACCGGCGGGCCCGGCGGGGCGATGTCAGGGCGTCGATCCTGGCGCTGCTCGCCGACCGGCCGATGCACGGCTACGAGATGATCCAGGAGATTGGCGAGCGCAGCGGCGGGGCCTGGAAGCCCAGCCCCGGTTCCGTCTACCCGACCCTCCAGATGCTGGAGGACGAGGGGCTGATCACCAGCGTCAGCGAGGGCGGCAAGAAGCTGTTCACGCTCACCGACGCGGGCCGCACCGAGGCCGAGGCGGGCCCTTCGGCCCCGTGGGAAGAGGCCGGGCGCGGATTCGACCGCGAGGCGATGGACGAGATCCGTACGGCCGGGTTCGGCCTGATGGAGGCCTTCGGCCAGGTCTGGAAGACCGGCTCGTCCGAGCAGCGGGAGAAGGCCGTCGCGGTCATCAACGAGGCCCGCAAGAAGCTCTACCTGATCCTTGCCGGCGAGCACTGAGTACCGACGGCCGACAGGTCCGGCGCCCCGCGCGCGATGAACGTCCCTGACGTCATCGCGCGCGGGGCGCTTCGGCACGGGTGGGGTCAGGCGGCCACGAGGGCGGCCAGCTTGCGCAGGGACTCGTTCAGCGCGGCGGTGGCCGAGTCCTTCAGCTTGCCCGCCATGAGCGAGACGGCCGCGCCCTGGAAGTCGCCGTCTATGCGCACGGTGGTCGCGTCCCCGTCGGGGACCAGGGTGTAGCGGGTGCCGACGATCACGCCCATGGGGCCCTTGCCGCGGATGGCGAAGACGCGCTCGGTCTCCAGTTCCTCGATGGTCCAGACGACCTCGGCCGGGAAGCCCATCATCTTCATGTTCTCGGCGAAGGTGGATCCGACGGCCAGCGTCTGCGGACCGCCCTTGGGGAATCCGGTGTGGGTCGCGCTCCACTCGCCGTACGCGTCCCAGTCCGTGAGCTGCGACCAGAGCGCGGAGGCGGAGGCCTCGATGCGTGATTCCGCGGTGACTTCGGCCATGGGACCGCCCCTTCTCGTCGGCTGTGTCCGGCGGAAGGTAGCCCCGGCGACCGGAACATTCAAGGCTGACGGCCAGTCAGGAAATCTCAACAGGCGTCACGCTCGTGACGGTCCTGACGACGGCTGTCATGATGTGCCGATGCAAGCGTCAGGGAGAAATGCCGGACTGGGCCTCGCCCTCGTCTCGGCGTGCGCGTTCGGTGGTTCCGGGGTGGCGGCGAAGCCGCTGATCGAGGCGGGTCTGGACCCGTTGCACGTGGTCTGGCTGAGGGTGGCCGGGGCGGCGCTCGTGCTGTCTCCGCTGGCCTGGCGCCACCGTGGGCTGTTGCTCCGCAAACCCGCGCTGCTCGCCGGCTTCGGCCTGGTGGCCGTGGCCGGGGTGCAGGCCTTCTACTTCGCCTCCCTGTCCCGGATTCCGGTCGGCGTGGCCCTGTTGCTGGAGTACCTCGGCCCCGCGCTGCTCCTCGGCTGGATCCGTTTCGTGCAGCGCAAGCCGGTGACCCGGGCGGCCGCCGCCGGGGCCGCCGTGGCCGTGGTCGGACTGGCCTGCGTGGTCGAAATCTGGGCCGGGCTGCGGCTCGACCTGCTCGGCGTGCTGCTCGGGGTGGCCGCCGCCTGCTGCCAGGCCTTTTACTTCGTCCTGGCCGACCAGGGTGCGGACGGCGAGGACGCGCCGGATCCGCTCGGCGTGATCGCGTACGGCATGATCATCGGAACCCTTTTGATGACGGTGATCGCCCGTCCCTGGGAGATGGAGTGGGGGATCCTCGGCCGCGACGCGGCGGTGGGCGACCTCCTCGTCCCCGCGGCGGTGCTCATCGGCTGGGTGGTGCTGATCGCGACCGTCGCCGCCTATCTCACCGGCGTGGTGTCGGTGCGGATGCTCTCGCCGCAGGTCGCGGGCGTGGTCGCCTGCCTCGAAGCGGTCGTGGCCACCGTGCTCGCGTGGGTGCTTCTCGGGGAGCACCTCTCGACCCCGCAGGTCATCGGCGGCGCTCTGGTGCTGGGCGGCGCCTTCATCGCACAGACCTCGCGGCCCGCCCCGCCCGCACCGCCCGCCCCGCCGGAGGTCCCGGACCCGGCGGCCCTGGGCCCGGGCGCGCTGGACCGGGGGGCATTGGAGCGCGGGGCGCTGGAGCACGGCGCGCTGGACCGGACGGCGACGACGGCCTAGTGCCGGGCGCCGTGACTTGGTGAAACTTTCCGGTCGCGGCGCTAAGCTCGCGGCATGCCGATGACCGTGCTTCCGCCTCCCGCCGCCTGACGCGGGCGGCCTCGCCTCCCTGCGCGACCGAACCGTGCCCGGAGTCCCCGGGCGGTTCCGTGCTGCCCGCGAAGCGATGACCTTTTCCCTCATCCTTCACGTCACGCGGAGCACACGTGTCGCAGCATTCGAAGCACCTGTACCTCGTCGTCGCCGGAGCCGCCTGGGGCACCGCCGGGGCGGCCGCCTCCCTCCTCTTCCTGGCCAGCGACCTCGGCCCGCTCTCCCTGTCCTTCTGGCGCTGCGCGGGCGCCCTCGTCCTGCTGCTCTGCGCACTGGCCGTCCGCCGTCCGCGGCGCCGCCGCGCGGAGGTCGCGTCCCGGCCCCCGGTGGTCTCGCTGATCGGTACCGGGCTGCTCTTCACCCTGTTCCAGGCCGCCTACTTCGCCGCGGTGCGCGAGACCGGGCTCGCGGTGGGCACGGTCGTCACCCTGGGCGCGGGACCGGTGCTCATCGCGCTGGGGGCGCGGTACTGGATGGGCGAGCGGCTCGGGCGGGGCGGGGCGGCCGCCGTCTGCGGGGCGCTGGCGGGGCTCGCCGCCCTGACGCTGGGCGGCGGGGGCGCCGAGGTACGGCCCGCCGGGGTGGGCTGGGCGCTGCTCTCGGCGGGCGGGTACGCGGCGATGACCCTGCGGACGCGTTCCCTCGGGCGGCGCGGGGCGGGCGGGGATCCGCTGGTGACCACCGCGTGGTCGCTGGCGGTGGGGACCGTCTGCCTGCTGCCGCTCGCGGCCCTGGAAGGGCTGCTTCCGCACACCGCGCAGCCCGGCCGGGTGCTGTGGCTGCTGGTGTACGTGGCGACGGTGCCGACCGCGCTCGCGTACGTCCTCTACTTCACCGGCGCCGCGGCGGTGCGGGCCGCCACCGTGTCCGTGATCATGCTGATCGAGCCGGTGAGCGCGGCGGTGATCGCGGTGCTGGTGCTGGGGGAGCGGCTGACCGGTCCGGTGGTGCTCGGCACGGTGCTCCTGCTGACGGCGGTCCTCGCGCTGATCGTCGCGGAGGGCCGCCGTCCGGCGGAGAGCGGCGCCGCCCAGGCGGGCGCCACCGGAGCCGAAGCCGGGAGCGGAGCTGCGGCCGGCGGAGCCGCGGGCGGCGGGGCGGGCGGGCCCGAGGTGGGGCCCGTACCCGTTCAGAGCGCCGCGAGGTAGTCCGGTACGCCGATTCCGGGGGCCAGGTCGGCCGCCGGGACGGGGGCGCCGTAGGCCCGGGCGACCGGGACCACGCCCGTCCAGAACGGCAGGCCGAGGTCTTCGGCCTCGTCGTTGGGGCCGCCGGTGCGGAGCTTGGCGGAGACCTGTTCGAGGTCGAGGCGGATGACGGCGGTGGCCGCCAGCTCCTTGGCGTTCGCCGGACGGGAATCCGCCGAGCGGCCCGCCACCACCTGGTCGACGAGGGCGTCGAGGGCGGTGCGGCGCTCGGCTTCGTCGGTGACCTCGTACGCCGTGCCGTGCACCACGACCGAGCGGTAGTTGATCGAGTGGTGGAAGGCCGACCGGGCGAGCACCAGCCCGTCGAGGTGCGTGACGGTGACGCAGACCGGCAGGCCCGGGTCGGCCTTGCCCGCGGCGAGCAGCGGGCGCGAACCGGTGGAACCGTGGAGGTAGAGGGCCTCGCCGACCCGGCCGTAGAGGGTCGGCAGGACCACCGGCGTGCCGTCGCGGACGAAGCCGAGGTGGCAGACGTAGCCCTCGTCGAGGATCGCGTGCACCGTCTCGCGGTCGTAGCGGGCGCGGTCGCGCGAGCGGGACGGGACGGTCAGGTCGGTGGGCTCGTAGGCGCCGGGCGCGGGGATCCGCGGGGCGGTGGGCGTGGCGGTCATGATGCGGACTCCATTGCACTAGTGCATACTGTTTTTTGTGCTAGGAGAATACGTGATCGTGGGACGTCGTGCATCTGAGATCGCGGCCAGCGTCGAGGCGGGCGTGGCCGCGGGCCGGCTGGCGCCCGGCGCCCTGCTGCCGCCGATGCGGGAACTGGCGGGGGAGCTGGGGGTCAATCCGAACACCGTCGCCGCCGCCTACCGGACCCTGCGCGACCGCGGGGTCATCGAGACGGACGGGCGGCGCGGCAGCCGGGTGCGGGCCCGCCCCGCCAGCACCCCGCGAGACGCCCTGCGGGTTGCGGTGCCGCCCGGCGGGCGGGACCTGGCCAGCGGAAACCCCGACCCGGCCGTGCTGCCCGACCTGACCGCAGCGCTGGCGGCGGCCGCCCGGCGCTACGCGCGGGCGCCCACCCGGTACGGCGACGACCCCGTCGTCCCCGAGCTGGCCCGGCTCGCCCGGGCCGGGCTCGACGCCGACGGCGTACCGGCCGGGCCCGTCGGGCTGACGGGGGGAGCGCTGGACGCGATCGAACGGGTCCTCTCGGCGCACCTGCGCCCCGGCGACGCGGTGGCCGTCGAGGACCCGGGGTGGGGCAGCGTGCTGGATCTGGTTCCGGCCCTGGGGCTGCGGATCGCGCCGGTGGCGGTGGACGACGACGGGCCGGTGCCCGAAGCCGTCGAACGGGCCCTCGCCGAGGGGGCGCGGGCCCTGGTGGTGACCGCGCGGGCGCAGAACCCCACGGGCGCGCTGCTGGGCGCGGGGCGGGCGGCCGAGCTGCGGCGGCTGCTGGCCCGCTACCCGCACGTCCTCGTGGTGGACGACGACCACGGGCACGGCATGGTGGACCTGCCGCTGGAATCCCTGGGCGGGGTCACCCGGCACTGGGCGCTGGTGCGGTCCACCGCCAAGGCCTACGGGCCGGACCTGCGGCTCGGGGTGCTCACGGGGGACCCGGTCACGGTGGACCGGGTGCTGGGGCGCCAGCGGCTGGGGCCGGGCTGGGTGAGCCGGCTGCTCCAGTACGCGGTCATCGACCTGTGGACCTCGGGGGCCGTGGACCCGCGCGTGGTGGCGCGGGCGTACGGGGAGCGCCGCGACGCTCTGGTGGCGGCGCTCGGCGAGCGGGGCGTGGCCGCGCACGGCCGCAGCGGCATGAACGCGTGGGTGCCGGTGACGGACGAGACCGGCGTGGTGACCCGGCTGCTGTCGGCGGGCTGGGCGGTGGCGCCGGGGGCGCGCTTCCGGGTGGACAGCGGGCCCGGCGTACGGATCACCGTGTCACCGGTGGCCCGGGAGGAGATCCCGGCGCTGGCCGACGCGGTGGCGGAGGCGGTGCGTCCGGCGCGGGGGGCCCGCTACGACTGAGCGGGCGGGGCCCGCTGCGGCGCGAGCGGCCGGGCTCCGCCGGGGTGCGGCCGGGCCGGGATCCGCTGCACGGCGACCGGCCGGGGTCCGGCTGGTCCGGATCCCGGCCGGTCGGCGCGCGGGCCGCCCGGCGGCGGTCAGCGGGGTGTGCGCGCGCCGGGGCGGGTCTGGGTCAGAGCTGCTCCCGCCAGGACGATCGCGGCGCCCACCGGGGTGTTCCAGTGCAGGTGTTCGCCCAGCACCAGGACGCCGGCCGTGGTCGCGATGACGGGGATGAAGTACGTGACCATCTGGGCCGTGGTCGGGCCGATCTCGGAGACCAGGCGGTACTGCATCTGCAGGGTCATCCCCGTCCCGAGGACGCCCAGGGCGATCACCGACAGGGTCGGCCACAGCGGAAAGGACGTCGGCGCGGTGGTGAACAGGGCGCTCATCGCGGCCAGTTGGAGCGTGGCGACGATCAGCTGGGCGCCGGTCAAGGCGACGGGGGAGCCGGGGACGCCGGCCAGGGTGCGCCGGACGTAGATCCAGCCGATGGGGTAGCAGAGTGCGGCCAGCAGCGCGAGGGCCGTGCCCTTCGCGTCGACTCCCGCGAAGCCCTGCCAGGCGCCGAGGACGGTCAGGACCCCGAGGAAGCCGAGGCCGAGGCCCGCGAAGCGGCGCCGGGTCGGACGGTCCTCGGAGAGGGCGACCAGGGAGAGCGCCATGCCCCACAGCGGAGAGGTGGCGTTGCAGATGCCCGCCAGGCCGGAGGGGATGCTCAGCTCGGCGTAGGCGAAGAGGGAGAAGGGGGCGCTGTTGAGCAGCAGGGCCGCCACCGAGAGGTGGGCCCAGGTCCGCAGGCCCCGGGGGAGCGGTTCGCGGCGCACGAGCAGCACGCTGACCAGGGCGAGCGCGCCGAAGAAGACCCGGCCCAGGGAGACGTGGAAGGGGGCGTACCCCTCGGTGCCCACCTTGACGAAGAGGAAGCTGAACCCCCAGACCACCGAGAGGATCGCGAAGCGGATCCGCCAGTCGAGGCCGGGGCGGGGGGTGGCGGTCGAGGTGGACGAGGGGGCGGAGGCGGTCGGGTCGGCGGAGGCGGGGAGGGCCGGGCGGGCGGGTGCGGATGCGCTCATGGAGATCACTCTGCTGGCTGCGACGTCGTAGGACAAGCGAGACTTCGTGCGCCTGACGCCGTAGCATCGCTTACATGTTGAACCTGGAGCGCCTGCGCACGCTCGACGCCCTCGCCCGCCACGGGTCGGTCAGCGGAGCCGCCGACGGCCTGCACGTCACCACCTCCGCCGTCTCCCAGCAGATGGCCAAACTGGAACGCGAGGTCGGCCAGCCCCTGTTGTCCAAGAACGGCCGCGGAGTCCGGCTCACCGACGCGGGGCGGCTCCTGGCCGACCACGCGGCGCGGATCATCTCCCAGGTGGAGCTGGCCCAGTCCGATGTGGAGGCCCGGCGCGGCTGCGCCGTCGGGGACCTGCGGATCGGCGCCTTCCCCACCGCGATGCGCGGGCTGCTGCCGGGCACCCTGCGCACGCTGCGCGCCGAACACCCCGAATTGCGGACCCGGGTGACGGAGCAGGAGCCCGAGCAGAGCATGCGCGCCGTGGTGCGCGGCGACCTCGACCTCGCGGTGGCCATCGACTGGCACAACCGGCGGATGCCGGTGCCCGCCGAACTCTCCCGCGCCCATCTGCTCGACGACTCCGTCGACATCGCCATGCCCGCGGGGCACCCGATGGCCGACCGGAGCCGGATCTCCCTCGCCGATTTCGCCGGCGACGACTGGATCTCCTGGAACGAGGGCCAGTTCTGCCACGAGTGGCTGGTCTTCACACTGCGCGGGCTGGGCGTCGAGCCGCGCATCGCGCACATCGCCGAGGAGCACCACACCCAGCTGGCATTCGTCGAAGCCGGGCTCGGGGTGTGCGTGGCCCCGCGGCTGGGGCGGGGGCCGGTGCCGGCCGGGGTGCGGCTGCTGCCGGTGTGCGACAGCCTGCGCCGGCACGTGTACGTCGTCTGGCGGGCGGACGCCGACCGGCGGCCCTCGATCCGGGCCGCCGTGTCGGCGCTGCGGGAGACCGCGGCCCTCCTCTGAACCCGCTGCGGATCGCGGGCCGCGGAGGGTCACAGCTTGCGGAAGTCCCAGGACACCACCGAGTCCGGGGTGAGGCGGATCCAGGCGTGCCGCCCGTCGTGCGGCATCTCGGTCATGCCGAAGTTCTTCACCGGGAAGAGCCGTTCGGGCTCCTCCAGTTCGGGGCACGGCTCGCCGGTGCGGGGCGCCTCGCCCACGAAGACCGCGTCGCCCGAGAGTTCGACGCCGCGCAGCTCGTCGTACTCCTCGCCCGCGTCCACGACCACCGAGAGCCGCGAGTCCTTGCGCAGGTCGGCCCAGCGGCGGCTGCGGGTGATCGAGTACAGCCACAGGGAGGCGCCGTCCCAGACGAACCAGAGGGCGCCGACGTGCGGGCGGCCGTCGGCGGAGACGGTGGCGACCCGGCAGGTGCGCTGGGTGCGCAGGAAGGCGTCCACCTCCTCCCCGGTCATCATGATCCGGCGGCCACGCCGCTGTGCGCCGTCCATCTGCCCCACGCCCCTTCACATCTGACTATGTGTCAGGAATCATGAGGGCTCTTCCGCCATCACGCCAGGGGGATGCATGTCCCAGGACGCCGCCGGCCGCGACCGGCTCAGGGCGCAACTCGCACCCGCCACCACCGCGCTGCTGACCGTCGAGTGCCAGAACGGCGTCGTCGGCGAGGACGGCGCGCTGCCCGAACTGGCCGCGCAGGCGCGGGAGTCGGGGATGCTGGGGCGGGTGGCCGCGCTGGTGGACGCCGCGCATCTGGCCGGCGTACAGGTCCTGCACGCGGTGGCCGAGCGGCGGCCGGACGGGCTCGGGGCCAACTCCAACGCGCGGCTGTTCCGGGCGGCGGACAGGCTCCCGGTGCGGCAGCTGTCCGGCACCGCGGCCGTCGAGGTCGCCGCACCCATCGAGGTGGCCGACCGGGACATCGTCGTACGCCGCCTGCACGGGCTGTCCCCCATGGCCGGGACCAGCCTGGACGCCCTGCTGCGCAACCTCGGCTGCCGCACCCTCGTCGTCACCGGGGTCTCCGCCAACGTCGCGATACCGAACACGGTCTTCGACGCCGTCAACCTCGGCTACACCGTCGTGGTCCCGGCCGACGCGATCGCCGGGGTGCCCGCCGCCTATACGCCGCAGCTGATCCGCAACTCGCTGGCGCTGGTGGCGACCGTCACCACCGCCGAGGACGTCATCGGGACGTGGGCCGGGCCCTGAGCGCGGGCCGAACGGTACGGGCGGGCCGCCCGGGGCGGGTGCGGCCCCAGGTCAGGCGCGGCGGCCGGCGCCGTGGGACAGGAGGGCGTCGCCGACCAGGCGGACCCCCCGGGCCAGGCGGCTCAGCTGCTGGAGTTCGACGGCGTACATCCTGATGGAGTTCTCGATCACGGACGCCGCCACGCCCATCGCCGGCAGTTCCGCCCGGCTGGTCTCCAGGGCGATCCGCATCGTCCGCACCTCGTGCCGCAGCTGGAGCTGTGCGTGCCGCGCGAGGAGGGCGGGGTGCCGGACCAGGGTCGGGTAGGTGCCGTACCGGGCGGGGAGCAGATCGCGCAGCCAGCGCGTCGCGGTGCGTTCCCAGTCCTGGGTGCCGGGCGCGGTGACCTGGCAGGGCCAGTCGGGGCTGTGCGTGATGGAGGCAGTCTGGCGCATTCTCGTCGCTTCCGAGTGGTGTCGAACTCTGATCGAGACGTTGCTCGGCGGCCCCGGCCCAGGGGTTGACCGGGGCCGCCGTGAGCGCTCCGGTGGATCCGAAAGCCGGGACCGGGCACGGTCGTGACGTGAGGAGGAGCCGTCACGACCGTGTCTGTTTCCGGGAGGACGTGGGGTCGCCCTCCCTGGCGTCTGGTGGATCCGGGCGCGCTGGGCAAGTAAACATATATACCGTGGAGTAAGCAAGGGAATGAAAAATTACATGCGCCGCCGTGGCTGAAAGTCATCGCCGCGCGAGAGGGTGTCGAGCCGGGCGGGACCGGCCCGAAGGGGGATGGGCGGCGCGCAGGGCGAACGGTTACAGGAAGAAACCGTGCTGGTCGGCGACCTGCTCGTAGCTTTCGAGGCGCGCCTGGGTCCGCTCGGGATCCGCGTCGGCCATCGCCTGCAGCAGGGCCGCCGAGAGCATGCCGGGCGCCGCGTAGGAGTCGAAGACGAGCCGGGAGCCGGTGCCCGCGGTCAGCGTCACGTCCGCCGCGTCCGCCAGCGGCCCCAGCGTGGGATCGGTGATGAGCGCCGTCCGCAGGCCCGCGCTCCGCGCGGCCTGGAGCGCGCCGAGGGTCTCCTTGGCGTGCCGGGGCATGGCGTAGGCCAGTACCCAGGTCCCGCCGGCCGCCCGGGACTGGAGCAGGGCGTCGTAGGCCACGCTGCCGCCGCGGGTCACCAGTCGCACGTCGGGGTGGATGCGCCGGGCGGCGTAGGCGAAGTACTCCGCCAGCGACACGGAGATCCGCAGGCCCAGCACCGTCAGCGGCACGGAGCCGGCCAGCTCGCGGCCGATGTCCAGCACCTGGTCGGTGTCGGCCAGCAGTCGGCGCAGGTGGTGCAGGTTCTCGATCTCGGCGTCCACGGCCGCCTGCAGTTCATTGTGGCGGAACTGCCCGCTGCCGGCGGGGGAGCCTGCGACCGCGCTCAGGGCGATCGGCTGGAGCGCGTCGCGCAGGGCGGGATAGCCGCTGAAGCCGAGGGAAACGGCGAAGCGGGTCACGGACGGCTGGCTGACGCCGACCCGTTCCGCCAGCTCGGTGATGGAGAGGAAGGCGGCCTCGGTGAGGTGGTCGATCAGGTACTGGGCGATGCGCCGCTGCCCCGGGGAGAGCCGGTGGCCGTCGAACAGCGCCCGGACCCGCTCGCCGGGGGCGCGCTCACGGTCGGGCGACGGGCCGCCCGGCGTGATGGCGGCGGCCTGGGCGCGTGCCTGCTGCCCGGATGACACCGGCGGGCCTCCCTCTCATGTCACTCGTCACCCAACATAGCTCACACCCTGTGCCCACCTCTCCGCTGTCCACCGCCGCGACGGACGTCAGCCGATGCTCCACGACCACGTGTGGTCCGCGCTGACCAGAAAGGCCAGGACGGCGAGGTCGGCGATGCCGAGGACCAGCCCCAGGCGGGCGCGGCCGGGGCGGGTCGTGCCGCGCAGCAGGGCGAGACCGGCGAGGACGATCGCGACCGGCCCGAGCACGAGGTTCATCACCAGGAGTCCGACCAGGCCGCAGACGAAGGAGGCGACGGCCATGGCGTCGGCGTCGCGGCGTCCGGGAGCGGGGCGGTCGGAGGCGGGAGGGCCGGGGTGGGACTCCGGTGCGGGGGGAGTGGGTTGCTCGCTGGTGGTGCTGGGGCGGGCCGGGTGGTGGTCACGGACGGAGGGCCGGAGCGCGGTCATGAGGTACCTCCCCGGCGGTCGGCGCGGTGGTGCCGACCGGTCCGCTCCCGTACGGCGAAGATCATCAGCCAGGCGGCGATCGCGGCCGTGGCGACGAGCGTGACCGTCGCCGGAACGTGCGCCACGGTCCCCAGCAGGATCCCCAAGAGCATGAGGGCCGCTACGAGGAAGAGCATCGTGCATCCTCCTTCAGATTCCTAGAATCGGTGACAGTTGTTCACTGACTACCCAGTCTAAATGATGGCAAGCGCCTCCCGCGGGTCCGGGGTTTACTTTCCGTCATGAACCAGACTGTCGGGGCCCGTCAGGCCCAACGCCTCCGCACCCGCCGCGCCTTGCTGGACGCCGCGCTCTCGCTCCTGGAGGAGCGGAGCCTCGGCAGCCTGGGCCTGCGGGAGGTGACCCGCGCGGCGGGAGTGGCGACGACGGCCTTCTACCGGCACTTCCCCGACGTCGAGGAACTCGGGATCGCGCTGGTGGACGAGGCGCTGGAGAACCTGCACGAGGGCATCTCCTCGATCTTCGACGGCTCGGGCATCGCCGCCCGACGCATCGACTCGGCGGTCGACTTGATGGCCGGACTCGTCCGCGCCTACCCCGCGCACCTGCGTTTCATCGTCCGGGAACGGCACGGCGGCGTGCGCCGGGTACGGGAAGCGGTCGCCGGCCGACTGGACGGTTTCGCCCGGGGTATGGCCGAAAACCTCGCCGCCGACCCGCTCGGCGCCGGCTGGAGCCACGAGGACCTGCTGATGCTCGCCCGCCTCTACGTCGACCACATGGTGATGACGGCGTCCGCCTACCTGGCGGCGTCCCTGGAGGGCAACGCGTGGGCTGATGTCACCGACACCGCGCGGCGCCAGCTGTGGCTGATCCACGCGGGCCGGCTCAACTGGGAGGACGTCAGGCCAGGTTGAGGGGCAGGGCGGTCAGCCCGCGGGTGAGGCGGGTACGGCGCCAGGCCAGGGATTGCTCGGGGACGGCCAGGCGCGTGTCCGGGAAGCGGGTCACCAGCATGCGCAGGGCGGCCTCCGCCTCGGCCCGGGCCAGCGGGGCCCCCGCGCAGCGGTGGATGCCGTGGCCGAAGGCGAGGTGGCCGCCGGCGTCGCGGTCGAGGTCGAGGCGGTGCGGATCGGCGAACGCCGCCGGGTCGCGGTTCGCCGCCCCGGGGGCGATGAGCACCGGGAAGCCCGCCGGGATGTCGACCCCGCCCATCCGCAGGTCCCGCGTGCTGTACCGGAAGGTGGCGACGCCCACCGGCGAGTCGAAGCGGAGGAGTTCGTCGAGGGCGCCGGGGATCAGGTCCGGATCCCGGCGCAGCCGGTCGAACGCCTCCGGGTGCCGGAGCAGGGCCAGGACGGCGTTGCCGATGAACCCGGTGGTGGTCTCGTGCCCGGCGACCAGGAGCAGGGCGGCCAGGGAGACGGCCTCGTCGCCGTCGAGGCCGCCCTCGTCGCAGTCGCGCAGGAGGGAGTGGAGCGGACCGTCGCCGGGGGTGGCGCGAGCCGCGCCGACGAGGTCGGTCAGATAGGCGCCGATCCGGTGGGACGCGGCGTCGACGCGGCCGGTGTCGGTCGCGTCGAAGAGGTCGTGGGACCACCCGGCGAGCGGGGCGCGGTCGGATTCCGGCACGCCCAGCAGCTCGCAGACGACGGTCACCGGCAGGGGTACCGCCAGCTCCGCCACCAGGTCGACCTCGCCGCCCGGCCGCCACGCGGCCGTGAGGCGGTCGACGACGCGCGTGATGTACGGGCGCAGCGCCCGTACCCGCCCGGTGGTGAACAGCGGCGTCGCCACCCGCCGTTGGCGGGTGTGCTCGGGCGGATCGCTCGCCAGCATGGTGCGGGAGAGCGCCGGGTGCAGGTCGCGGTCCGAGGGGCGGTCGGCGAAGAAGCGGGCCGTGTCCTTGGACAGGCCGGGATCGGTGAACGCCTCGCGGGCCTCGGCATACCCGGTGATCAGGTACGCGGGGCGCCCGCCGGAGCCGGTGGGGATCCGCCGCACCGGGCAGCCTTCGCGCAGCCGGTCGTAGGTGGGGTAGGGGTCGGTGAAGAACCGCGGGTCGCGCAGCGGGTCCGGGTCCTGCCGCGGGGCGCTCACGCGGTGGCGCGCAGCTGCTCGAGGTCCATGTCGTCACTCTAGTGACGCCGGACCGGTCCGGGCCGGTGCGAGGCCGTCCCGTACGGCAGCAGGGCCCGGACCGCTCATCGCGGTCCGGGCCCTGCCCCGTGCGCTCGCCGCCCCGCGGCGGCGGTGCGTCGGTCGTGTGCCGCGTCAGTCCTGCGCCGCCGCCGCGTCGTCGTCCGCCTGTCCGGCGTCCTCGCCGGTGCCCGCCTTCTCGCGCATCTTGCGCACCAGCTCCGCCTTCTGGTCGGCCGCGCCCTGGCGGTCGAGGTTGCGGTGCGGACCGTTGTTCTGCCGCTCGGCGCGGGACAGCCGCTTGCGCTGGCCGCCGCCCTGGCCCACGGGGTTGTTGATGTTCTTGCTCACGGTCATCGGTTCTCCCGGTCATGATGTGGAGTGTTCTGGAAGAACATGACAATGACGGTACCCGGTTCCGCCGACTGCGCACACCAACCCTCCCGCCGCCCCGTGAGGCGGGAGCGGTTCGAGCGGCGGCGTCGGAAATGATGGTGCGCATGAACGATCACCAGCACGCCGACGAGCCCGACGGACCCGGCGGGCGCACCCTCTCACGTCGGCTGATCCCCATGACCGGCCGGGACCCGCACGAGCACGGACGGGTCTCCTCCCCCCTGGAGCTGCTGTTCGACCTGACCTTTGTGGTCGCCGTCGGCACCGCGGCGTTCCAGTTCGCCGAAATGGTCGCCAAGGGGCACGCCGGGCAGGCCGTCATCGCGTTCGTCCTGGCCATGTTCGCGATCAGCGTCGCCTGGATCAGCTTCAGCTGGTTCGCGTCCGCCTTCGCCACCGACGACTGGCTCTACCGCGCCATGACCATGCTCCAGATGATCGGCGTCGTCGTCTTCTCGCTCGGCCTGCCCGCGATGTTCCACTCCGTCGAGGAGGGCGGCCACCTCGAACTGCGCGCCATGGTCATCGGCTACGTCGTCATGCGGATCGCGATGGTCTTCCAGTGGGGGCGCGCCGCCCGGCAGTCCCCGTCCTTCCACGACGTCGGCGTGGCCAACATCCGCTGGACGGTCATCGTCCAGGCCGGCTGGATCGTCGTGGCCTTCGTCCACATGCCGATCGCCGTCTCCTTCGTGGCGTTCGGCGTCCTGGGCGCGCTCGAACTCGTCCTGCCGGTGCTCACCCAGGGACCCGCGGGCGGCACCCCCTGGCACCCGCACCACGTCGCGGAACGGTACGGGCTCTTCGCGATCATCACGCTCGGCGAGGGCGTCGTCGGCACGGTCGCCTCCTCCGGCGACCTCCTGGGCGGCAGCGACGGCACGCACTGGACGGGGAACGCGGTCGCCGTCGTCGTCGCCGGCGTGGGTCTCACCTTCGGCATGTGGTGGACGTACTTCATGACCCCGTTCGGCGACATCCTGACGCACCGCCGCGGGCGCGGGTACCTCTTCGGCTACGGCCACATCCCCCTCTTCATCGGCATCGCCGGAGCGGGCGCGGGGCTGCACGTGGCGGGCCTGTACATGGAGCACCACGCCGAGGTCTCCGGCACGGCCGTGGTGCTCTCCCTGGCGCTCCCGGTCGGCCTCTTCCTCGTCATGGTCTACGCCCTGCACACCCTGCTGCTGTCCGCGGCCGACGGCTTCCACCTGCTCCTGGTCTCCCTCACCCTCGCGGTGCTGCTCGCCGCCGTCCTGCTCGCCGCCGCGGGCGCGCCCATCGCGGTGTGCCTGCTCGTGGTCATGCTCGCGCCGTTCGTCACCGTGATCGGGTACGAGACGGTCGGCCACCGCCACCAGCAGCGCATGCTGGCGGAACTCGCCAGGCGTTAGGGCCCGGGCTGCGTCGCTCCGGCTGCTGCGCGGGGCCGTCGCTGCGCCTCCCCGCGGTCAGCCGGCCGCGCGGTCCAGCAGGGGGGCCGCCCAGGCCGGGAGGCCGGCCGCGTCCGGGCGGGCCGGGCGGGGGTCGGCCGTGATGCCGATCCCGCCCGCCGGGTCGCCGTACGCGAAACGGTCGGCCCACCCCAGCCAGGAGCGCACGAACAGGGCGGAGCTCCACGCCAGGGCGAGGCCGCCCCGCTGCTCCGGGGTCTCGTACCAGTAGCTGGTGAGCACCACCGCGCGGGAGACCGCCTCGTCCGTGTCGGCCGGACACGAATCGGCGCTGAGCCCGGCGGCCACGACGGACGCGGCGAAGCGGTTGTCCGCGAGCAGCCCTCCGGCGTCGCTGACGACCGCGTCCACGAGGTCCGGCGGCAGGTCCAGGGCGTACTCCTGCAGCCGCGCCAGGAGTGCGGGCAGCGCCGGATCGGCGGCCGTCTCCTGCCCCGGGACCGCCCGCAGGTCGTCCAGCAGCCCGGCGGCCTCCACGGGCCGGGCGGCCAGCAGGTGTACGCAGGCCAGCGCGCGCAGGGTCTGCCAGCGGCACAGGGTGTCCAGCAGGGCGATCCGCGAGGCGCGGAAGGCCAGCCGCACCGGCCAGTCCGCCGCCCGCACCCGCTGCCCGAGCGCCCGCAGGTCCGCGGGCACCGGGGCCGGGAAGACCAGGGCGCGGCCGGGATCGTAGGACGGCCGTGATCGGTAGCCCGGCCATTGCCGCGCCCCGGGTTCCTCGCTACTCATTGACCTCATCCGGTGTGGGGGTCCGCCACTTCGCCGCGTCTTTGCCGTCGCGCGGAGTGATGTAGTTCGAGAGGTCCTTCTCCTCGATGTGGTACGCGTGGATCATATGGTCCTGGCGGATGATCACCACCGGATTGCCGGCGGCGTCCCGCAGCCCCCGGTCGATGATGATCCGCGCTCCGGACACGTCGTCGACGTAGTTGGCCGGCGCGTGCAGCTGGCGGTTCAGGTACTTCTCCAGCTTCGCCTCGTCGCCCGCGATGCCCGACAGGTAGTGGTTCGCCTTGCCGCCCTCCGCCTCGTTGAGCTGGTGGTCGACGCCCTGCGCCGTCCGGGTGCTGTCCGAGTACGGGGCCAGCCCGAACGGGTCGCACCACTGGAGCGGGTTGTGGACGTACGCCGCCGGGTTCTGCGCCGGGGCCAGGCCCATCGGGTCCGGGCTCAGGTAGCGGGCGGTCTCGGGGTCGTAGGTGCGGAAGTAGTTGTAGTGCAGGCCCGATTCGGGGTCGAAGTACTGGCCGGGGAAACGCAGCGGGGTGTAGGCGGTGGAGTCCCGGCTCCAGGCCGTGGAGCCCCACAGGGTCGACCGGCCGCGCCAGGCGAGCGCCCCCCGTTCGTCGACGAGTTCGGTGGGTGCGCCCACCAGGTCGGTGACGATGCCGTAGAACCGCTCGTCCACCACCTCCTGGGCCGCCGTCAGGATGCGCTCGGTCTGCGCCAGCGGCCGCGCGCCCCGGTGGTCCCAGGTCAGGGCGACCGCGCGGCCGCCGTCCGCGCCGGTGGTGACCTGCTCGCACAGCAGGTTCCCGTCCCAGGTGAAGACCGTGCGCTCGGCCACGGCCAGGCCGTCGGCCGTCAGCCGCTCCTTGGCCGTGCGCCGGCCCAGCGCGTCGTACGCGTACCGCCAGCGCGTGCCGTCGGGGGTGGTCACCGCCGTGATGCGGTCGTCGGCGTCCCACTCGTAGCGCCAGGTGTCGGGCTTGCGCGAGAGCCGGGCCTTCTGCCGCAGCACGACCCGTCCCAGGGCGTCGTACTCGTGGCGCACCCGGCCCGCGGTGAGCAGCCGGGTGCCCGCGTGGACGCGGGGGCCGGTGGCGTCCTGGCCGCCGGGGTGGGAGGCGGGCCAGGAGGCGGAGGCCTGGTTGCCCGCCTCGTCGTAGGCGTACCGCTCCGTCCAGTTCTCGGCGTTCACGGCCGTCACCCGGCCGCGCCGGTCGAGGTCGAAGGTGCGCGGGCCGGCCGGCAAGTCGTCGATCCCGGTCAGCGCCCCGTCGTCCCGGTAGGTGTACCCGCGGCGCTGCAGGACGTGCTCGCCGGGGCCGGTCAGCACCTGGTCCGTCAGTCGGCCCGCCGCGTCCCGGCCGCTGTTCAGGGTGACCACGTCGCCGTAGGTACGGACGTGCTCGCGGCCCGCCGCGTCGTGGGTGAAGCCGATCCGGCGCCCCGCCGTGGTCAGGGCGTCCGGGCGGCCCGCGGCGTCGAGCGACCAGGCGGCGGTGGCACCCGTCGGCGTGGTGCGGCCGGTGCGGCGGCCCGCGGCGTCGTAGGTGTGGACGAGCCTGCGCCCGTCCACCGTCTCCTCCAGCAGCCGGCCCGACCGGTCGCGCAGCCGGGTCAGCACGCAGTCCCCGCGCGCCGCGACCGCGAGCTGGTCGAAGACGTCGTACTCGTAGGTGGTCACCGTGCCCGCGGCGTCCTTGCGGACGGTCCGGCCCAGCGCGTCGCGCTCGTAGGTGACGCGCTGCCCGAGCGCGTCGGTACGGCTGACGAGTTGGCCCGCCGCGTCGTGGGCGTACCGCAGCGTCCGGCCGTCGAAGTCCGTCTCCGCGACGAGCTGCCCCGTCGCGTCGTACACGTACTCCCAGGTCAGGCCCTGGGGGTTGCGCACCCCCGTGAGGCGCAGCTCCGCGTCGTAGGTGTACTCGTGGCGCGTGCCGTCGGCGTCGGTGCGCGCCGAGACCGCGTCGAAGTGCGTGTACTCGAAGCGCACCGGCCCGCGGCTCGAACCGTCCGTGAACGTCAGGCAGTTGCCCTCGCCGTCGTAGGTCCAGGAGCGCTCGCCGCCGCCCGGGGCGCTGTGGTGCAGCGGTTTGCCCTCCACCGACCACCGCGTGCGCGTGACCGCCCCGAGCGGGTCGCGGACGGCGGTGGTCCGCCCGAAGTCGTCGCGCTCGTACGTCGTGGTGGCGCCGAGCCGGTCGGTGACCGTGACGGGCAGCCCCGCCCCGTCGGTGCGGACGCGGGTCACCGCGCCCAGCGGGTCCGTGACCGCGGTGACGTGGCCGCGCTCGTCGTACTCCATGCGGGTGACGGACCCGTCGGGCCGGGTGACCGAGGTGCGGTTGCCGCGCTCGTCGTAGGTCTGGCGGACGACGGTGCCGTCGGGAGCGGTCACCTTCACCGGGCAGCCGAGTGCGTCGTACTCCGCCCTCGCCTCCCTGCCGTCGGGGCGGATCACCGAGACGAGCAGGCCCCGGTCGTCGTACGTGCTGTGCGTGGTGCGGCCGAGCGGGTCGGTGACCGACGTCCGCCGGCCCCGGGCGTCGTACCCGTAGCGGGTGACCGCGCCCAGCGGGTCGCTCTCGGCGACCACCCGGTAGCGCGCGTCGAACAGGTAGCGCCTGGTGTGGCCCTCGGCGGTGGTCATGCGCGTCACGCGCAGGCCGGTCGCCGCGTCCACCTCGTCGTACGCGAAGGTGAGGGCGATGTGGCCCGCCTCGCCGGCCTCCGCGACGCAGCGGTCCGCGTCGTCGTAGGCGTACGCGTAGCGGCGGCCGTTGGTGTCGGTCCAGGAGGTGATGCGGGCCCGGTCGTCGTAGGTGAGGCGCAGGGGCAGACCGGAGGAGTTGGTGATCTCGGTCAGGTGTCCTGCGGTGTAGCCGTACGCGAGGATCCGCGGGCCGCCGGCCAGGTGGAGGGCGGTGATCCGGCCGTCCGCGGTCTCGAAGCGCAGGCGCCGGCCGCCGGAGTGGGTGATGCCGAGGGGGGCGCCGTCGGCGTCGTACTCGAAGGTGATCAGGTTGCCGTTGCGGTCCTCCAGCTGAGTGATCACGGCGAGGGCGTAGGAGTCGCCGGGGGCGCGGGTGCGGGCGGGGGCGCCGGCGTCCTCGTCCGTGCCTCCGGGCGCGCCGACCGCCCGGTCGTCGGCCGTGCTCCCGGCCGGCAGGGCGAAGCGGCGGACGTGGCCCGTCGCCGGGTCGGTCAGCGTCCAGTCGCCGTCCGGGGTCCGTTCCAGCGGGTGGGGCGGGGCCGAAGCGGACACCGGGAGGACCGGCAGTCCCGGCGCCGGGTGCGGGTAGGCGACCACGAGACCGTCCTGCGTCACCAGGACGACACCCTCGGCGTCGACCTCCAGGTGCTGGTCGATCGTCGACGCCCAGCTCGGCCCGAACCAACGGCCCGCCGAATAGCCGGACTCGGCACGGCGCGTGAAGACGAGCGGGAGGGCCCCCGGCAGGACCACGTCGGTCTGCGGCAGGTACATCCGGCCGGTGGCGAGGTCGACGGGGTCGGTGTACTTGCTGGGCTTCTCCAGGTCCGGCCGCTCGCCCGGGTGCGGGCCGTGCTCGCCCAGGCCGCCCCGCCCCGGGCCCTTCTTGACGTCGTCGAGGTGATCGAGGTCCCGGAGGCCCTTGGCACCCGCGCCCAGCTCGCCCAGGCCCTTGTCGGCGAGGAGCTGGGGGATCAGCTTGCCGATGCCCTCGGCGGGGTCCTTCATGAACTCGTCCAGCATCTGCTTGCCGGCGCCCCACGGGTCGTTGACCGCGACGACCAGACCCGCGGCCGTGGAGTTCAGCTGCGTCAGGTACTCGGCGGGGTGGGTGAGGTTGTACGGGTCCGTCGGGTTCAGGGAACGCGCGAAGTTCACCATGTCGGCGGCGCCCTTGTAGACACCGCCCGCCAAGTGCGTTTTGGCGAGGGCGAGATAGTCCATGCCGTCGCCGAGCTGTTCGGCGTACGAGGGCTTCGGCGGCGCCGCGTCACGGGCCGCGCGGACCGCCGCACGGGCCGTCTCGGCGACCTCGTTGCGCTGCCTGCGCGCGTCGTCGAGCTTGTCCTGGGCGGCCTTCGCCAGGGCGGTGCCCGGATCGGTGAAGTCCTCGGGAGGCCGCGGCGGCAGCGGGTCCTTCTTCGCCTTGACCGCGTCGTTGTAGGTGTCGACCAGCTTGTTGTGGGCGGTACGGGCGTCGGTCGAGACCTTCTTCGCGTGCTCGTAGTCCGCCAGGGCCTCCTTGGCCCGGCCCTGCGCCCACTCCACCGTCTCCGCGAACCGCGCCATCGCGTCCGCGGCCTTCCCGAAGGACTGCGCCGCCTTGAACCACTGCGGAGGTTCCTTGGCCACCGACTCCCGGAAGGCGTCGGCCGTCCTGCCCTTGAGGCCGTCGGGGTCCGTCATGCCTTTGAGGCCGTTGCCGACCAGGGTGAAGGAGCGCTCGAAATCGCTCAGGTGCGCCACCTGCGTCCGTATCTCGGCGACGCTCCCGTAGACCAGCCTCTTGGGATCGTCGGTCTGCCCGAGCTCCAGCTCGGCGACGTCGGCGCCCAGTTGGTTGGCGGCCGAGCGGCTCTTGTCGCGGATCCAGTCGCCCGCGTCGTCCAGACCGACCTTGTCGGCGAGTCCGGCCACCTTGTCGCCGGTCCACTCGATGGCGTCGCCGACGTCCTCGGTGCGGTCCTCGACCCAGTCCTCGACCGAATCCGGAATGAAGTCCCCGAGCCCCATCAGCCGTTGCCCCCGTCGACCTGGTCCAGCAGGTCCTTCAACGAGCCGATCTTGCCCGTGGACGTCACCTTGTCGCCGGTGTCGGACCAGGTCTTCCCGATGTCCTTCGCGCCCTTCTCGAACGACTCGGGGCTGTAGTCCGGCTTGTAGACGTCGCCCCGGAAGATGTCACCCCAGCCCTTCTCCGCCACCTCCTCGTCGGAAGCGTGCGGATTGCCGTACGCGGCGTTCGCCACCACCTTGAAGGCGCCCTGCACGTAGTGGTCCTCCTCCCAGATCGTGCCGGCGGCGATACCGAGGGAGCGCGCGAGGACGCTGGCGTTCTGCACGAGGCTCCGTACGCCCCATTCCCAGCGCTCGCAGAATTCCTCGAAGTCCTTGGCCAGGCCCATGTGGCCCGCCTCCATCCCGGTCAGGGCCAGGGCGCTGAAGCCCGCGCCCTGCGCGGCCCCCGCGGCGTCACCGGACTCGCGCAGCTCCGCGATGGCCGCGCGCAGCCCGTCCTGGACCGCTTTGACCGCCTCGGGGGAGACGACGAGGTCCCCGTCGCCCGCCATCAGAAGGCACCCGAGCGCTCGGCGTCCACGGCGTCCACCGCGTACGCGTCGGGGACGATGCCGCAGACCGGCGGGAAGAGCATCGAACCGTCCGCGTCGGCCACGTTGACCACCACGCCCGCCGGTCCGCCGACCATCGGCACGAGGGCGTCGGTGAGCCGGGCGCCGAGGACCGAGAGGTACGCCCACTCCCGGCCGGCGTCCCCGCGCTCCGCCGCGAACCGCGCCAGGGCGTCCTCGTCGGTGAAGGCGTAGAGCCAGCGGACCCCGCCCGTGACGGCCGACATCAGACCGCTGGGCGCTCCGTCGGCGTCCCCCGTGCCCTCGGGACCGACGGCGAACGGGACCAGCAGGACGGACCGGCGGAATTCGCCCACCAGTCGCGCCGGATCACCCCCGCCCCCGCGGATCGCGGCGATCTCTGCGGTCAGTTCCACGATGCAAAACCCCCTTGGGAGGACCGGCTGCGCAGCAAGATACGCCCACCGCCCCCGAACGGTTCCGCATTCCCGGCCCGGGCCCGGTCGGACGGGACGAGGTTCCGGGAGCGAGGAGCGGGCGATGGCGCGGCACATCTCCCGGATGTGCGGGCCGGGCGCCGGATAGCCTGGGAAAATGCTCACAGAAGTGATCGCGACCCGTTACGTCACGCCCTTGCGCGAAGGCGGCTCGCTGCCCGGGATCGTCGAGGCCGACGATCTCGGCACGTACGTCATGAAGTTCACCGGTGCCGGTCAGGGGCGCAAGACCTTGGTCGCCGAGGTCATCTGCGGGCGCCTCGCCCAGCGGCTCGGGTTGCGGGTGCCGCCGCTGGTGCGGATGCAGCTCGACCCGGTGATCGGACTCGGCGAACCCGATCAGGAGGTCCAGGAGCTGCTCAAGGCCAGCGGCGGGCTCAACCTCGGGATGGACTACCTGCCCGGGTCGATCGGGTTCGACCCGCTCGCCTACCAGGTGGATCCGGCCGAGGCGGGCCGGGTGGTCTGGTTCGACGCCCTGATCAACAACGTGGACCGGTCCTGGCGCAACCCCAACATGCTGGTCTGGCACGGGGACCTGTGGCTCATCGACCACGGCGCGACCATGATCTGGCACCACAACTGGCCCACC
Source organism: Streptomyces sp. NPDC006529 (assembly GCF_040611795.1). Lineage (NCBI taxonomy): Bacteria > Bacillati > Actinomycetota > Actinomycetes > Kitasatosporales > Streptomycetaceae > Streptomyces > Streptomyces sp. NPDC006529. Next base: position 49,824 of record NZ_JBEXPB010000029.1, read on the forward strand.
GCCGCGGCCGCCGCGGCGAAGCCCTACAACGCCTCCGACCACGTCCTGGCCCCCGTCGGCCCGGACATCGCCGCGGCCGCCGCCGAACTGGCGCCGCTGGTCACGCGGGAGCTGCTCACCGAGGTCGCCGCCGACGTCCCGGACGAGTGGCTGGCCGGCGAGCCCGGCTTCGACTCCACCGACGCGCTGCGCCGCGCCTATGTGGACGCGCTGCTGCCGCGCGCCGCCACGATCCACGAGCGGATCACGATGGAGGCCGAGGTGAAGGCCCGCAGCGGCCCTCCCGGCTGGCTCGCCGAGCGCCTGACCCCCCTGCCCCACAAGAAGAAGAGCGACAGCCGGTGACCAAGCGGGACGTGTTCGAATACGCGCTGGTGCGCGTGGTGCCGCGGATGGAACGCGGGGAGTGCTTCAACGCCGGGGTGATCCTCTACTGCCGGGCGCACGCGTACGTCGCCGCGCGCATCCACCTCGACGAGGGCAAGCTCCTCGCCCTGGACCCCGGGGCCGACGTCGCCGGGGTGCGGGCGGCCCTGCGCGGGGTCGAGGGCCTGTGCGCGGGCGGGGCCGCCGCCGGACAGGCGGCGGGCGACGACGCCGGGCGGCGCTTCCGCTGGCTGATCGCCCCGCGCAGCACCGTCGTACAGCCGGGACCGGTGCACACCGGACTGACGGCCGACCCGGAGGCGGAGCTGGGCCGGCTGCTGGAGCTCCTCGTGCACTGACGCGGTGCGCGCCCCGCCCGGGGCGCACGGGCGCGGGCGACCCCGAGCCCTGGCCGCCCGGTGGCGTTGACACCGGGTGCCAGGGCTCCTAGCGTCTCTTCAGCCGAAGCTACTAAGCGGTTGCTCACCTTTTCGGGGGCGCCGTCGACAGGGCATTCCCAGCGCGAGGAGAACCAGCATGTCCACCACCGAGCAGCGCGTCGCGATCGTCACCGGGGCGGCCCGGGGCATCGGCGCCGCCACCGCCCTGCGCCTGGCCGCCGAGGGCCGCGCCGTCGCCGTACTCGACCTCGACGAGGGCTCCTGCAAGGACACCGTCGAGGCGATCACCGCGGCGGGCGGCACGGCCCTCGCGGTCGGCTGCGACGTATCGGACAGCGCCCAGGTGGAGGCGGCGGTGGAGCGGGTCGCGAGCACCCTCGGCGCGCCGACCGTCCTGGTCAACAACGCGGGCGTGCTCCGTGACAACCTGCTGTTCAAGATGAGCGACACCGACTGGGACACGGTCATGAACGTGCACCTGCGCGGCGCGTTCCTGATGTCCCGCGCCTGCCAGAAGTACATGGTGGAGGCGAAGTTCGGCCGCATCGTGAACCTCTCCAGCAGCTCCGCCCTCGGCAACCGCGGCCAGGCCAACTACGCGGCCGCCAAGGCGGGTCTCCAGGGGTTCACCAAGACCCTCGCCTTCGAGCTGGGCAAGTTCGGCGTCACGGCCAACGCCGTGGCCCCCGGGTTCATCGTCACCGAGATGACCGCGCAGACCGCCGCCCGCATCGGCATGGGCTTCGAGGAGTTCCAGGCCGCCGCCGCCACCCAGATCCCCGTGCAGCGCGTCGGCCGTCCGGAGGACATCGCCAACGCCATCGCCTTCTTCACCGGCGAGGCCGCGGGCTTCGTCTCGGGCCAGGTCATGTACGTGGCCGGCGGCCCCCTCAACTGACGAGAGGCAGGGCGTACGTCATGACGTACAACGGCATCGACAGCGGCAAGGTGGCGCTGATCACCGGAGCCAGCCGCGGCATCGGCTACGGCGTCGCGGAGGCCCTGGTCGCCCGCGGCGACCGGGTCTGCATCACCGGCCGCAACGAGGACTCCCTCAAGGAGGCGGTGGAGCGGCTCGGCGCGGACCGGGTGATCGGGGTCGCGGGCAAGGCGCACGACGAGGCCCACCAGGCGGTCGCCGTCGAGCGGACGATGGAGGCCTTCGGGCGGGTCGACTTCCTCGTGAACAACGCGGGGACCAATCCGGTCTTCGGGCCGATCGCGGACCTCGACCTCGGGGTCGCCCGCAAGGTCTTCGAGACGAACGTGGTCTCGGCGCTCGGCTTCGCCCAGCGGACCTGGCACGCCTGGCAGAAGGACCACGGCGGCGCCATCGTGAACATCGCCTCCATCGCGGGCGTCTCCGCCTCGCCGTTCATCGGCGCGTACGGGATGAGCAAGGCCGCGATGATCAACCTCACCCTCCAGCTCGCCCACGAGATGGCGCCGGGGGTCCGGGTCAACGCCATCGCGCCCGCCGTGGTCAAGACCAAGTTCGCGCAGGCCCTCTACGAGGGGCGCGAGCAGGAGGCGGCCGCGGCGTATCCGCTCGGCAGGCTCGGGGTGCCCTCGGACATCGGCGGAGCCGCCGCATTCCTCACTTCCGCGCAAGCGGAATGGATTACCGGGCAAACGCTGGTCGTCGACGGAGGAATTTTTCTGAATGCCGGAGTCGGCTGACCGATAACCGGACGGATCGGCCGCCGACCGGGTGGTAAATGCATAACGAATATGCACGGAACCGGTCAAGTGCCCCACGGAACCTGCTCCTTGGATCCGTGGGGCGCTGCGGTAGGGTCTGCCGCACCCCTGGCCGATCGAGGAGCGTGCACGTGTTCAACCGGACCAGATGCCTGCAGATCACTGCGGCCCTTGCGTCCATATCCCTGCTCGCCGGTTGCGGGGTGATATCGGATTCGAGCGCAGACCAGGCGAAAAAGATCGTCGTGGGTACGACGAGCGCGCCCAGCACCCTCGATCCCGCCGCGGCCTGGGACGGCTCGTGGGAGCTTTACCGGAACGTTTATCAGACACTTCTGGCATTTCCCACGGGAAGTACCAAACCGCAGCCGGACGCCGCGCAGAGCTGTGAGTTCACCGACTCCGCCAACGAGGCCTACCGCTGCACCCTGCGCAAGGGCCTGAAGTTCTCGGACGGCGAGCCCCTCGACTCCAAGGCCGTCAAGCACTCGCTCGACCGGATCCGCACCATCGGTTCCAAGGTCGGCCCCAAGGACCTCTTCGGCAGCCTGGAGCGCATCGAGACCCCGGACCCGCTGACGGTCGTCTTCCAGCTGAAGACCCCGGACGCGACCTTCCCCTTCGTGCTCGGCTCGCCCGCCGCCTCGCTCGTGGCCCCCAACGAGTACCCGGCCGACAAGGTCCGCAAGGACGGCAAGGTCACCGGCTCGGGACCGTACGTGCTCGACTCCTACAAGGAGGGCGACGAGGCGGTCCTCGCGAGCTACGGCAACTACCAGGGCTTCGCGCAGCGCCACAACAACGCGGTGACCATCCGCTACTTCATGGACTCCCAGAAGATGATCGCGGCCCTCAAGAACAAGGAGATCGACGCGACCTACCGCGGTCTCTCCGCGGCCGAGATCAAGGACCTGCAGAGCCCCGCCTCGCACGCGGCGGGCATCCAGGTCGTCGACAACGTCGGCGCCGAGATCCGCTACCTGGTCTTCAACCCCAAGGACCCGGCGGTCGCCAAGCCCGCCGTCCGCCAGGCCGTGGCCCAGGTGGTCGACCGCGGAGCACTCGTCGCGAAGGTCTACCAGGGCACCGCGGAACCCCTGTACTCGATGGTCCCCAAGGGGGTCGTGGGCCACAAGACGCCCTTCTACGACCGCTTCGGCCAGCCGGACGTGGAGAAGGCGAAGAAGATCCTCCAGAAGGCGGACGTCGCCTTCCCGGTGGAGCTGACTTTCTGGTACACCACCGACCGGTACGGCTCCTCCACCGCGCCGGAGTTCGAGGAGCTGAAGCGCCAGCTGGACGCGAGCGGCCTGTTCAGGATCACCCTGCGGAACAAGCCCTGGAAGCCCTACCAGGAGGGCTACAAGAACGGCGAGTACCCGGTCTTCGGGCGCGGCTGGTTCCCCGACTTCCCGGACCCCGACAACTTCATCGCGCCGTTCGTCGGCAAGGAGAACGCGGTCGGCACCCCCTACGAGAACCCCGAGATCCTCACCGACCTGCTGCCCAAGTCCCGCCGCGAGAGCGACCGCTCGGCCGTCACGCGCGAGTTCGAGCGGGCGCAGCAGATCTTCTCCGAGGACGTCCGGCTGCTGCCCCTGTGGCAGGGCAAGCTGTACGTCGCCGCGCGCGACGACATCGCGGGCGGGGAGCGTTCCCTGGACCCGCAGACGGCCATGCAGATGTGGGAGCTGTACCGCAAGACCAGCTGGTAGCCGGGGAACGGGGCGGCCGGGTCCGTTGTCAGTGGGTGCCGGTAGGTTCTGGAGCAGTTGCACGAACGCGTACCGGAGGTTGTCGACGTGACCCAGCTGCTGCCCGAATCCTGGCTGCCCGTCCTCGGTGAGGAACTGGAGAAGCCCTACTTCCACGAGCTCCTGGAGTTCGTGGAGAAGGAACGGGCCGGTGGACCGGTCTACCCGCCCCGCGAGCAGGTCTTCGCGGCACTGGAGGCCACGCCGTTCGACCGGGTCAAGGTGCTGGTCCTCGGCCAGGACCCCTACCACGGCGCCGGCCAGGGCCACGGGCTGTGCTTCTCGGTGCGGCCCGGGGTCCGCACCCCGCCCTCCCTGCGCAACATCTACAAGGAGATGAAGGAGGAGCTGGGCCTGCCCGTCCCGGACAACGGCTACCTGATGCCGTGGGCCGAGCAGGGCGTCCTGCTGCTCAACGCGGTGCTCACCGTCCGCGAGGCCGAGCCCAACTCCCACAAGGGCAAGGGCTGGGAGAAGTTCACGGACGCCGTGATCCGCGCGGTCGCCGCCCGCCCGGACCCGGCCGTCTTCGTCCTGTGGGGGGCGTACGCGCAGAAGAAGCTCCCGCTGATCGACGAGGAGCGCCACGTGGTCGTCAAGGGCGCCCACCCCTCGCCGCTCTCGGCCAAGAAGTTCTTCGGCTCCCGGCCCTTCACGCAGATCAACGAGGCCGTCGCCGCCCAGGGCCATGAGCCGATCGACTGGCGGATCCCGGACCTGGGCTGACCTCCGACCGCGCCTCGTCGGCAATGCGGGCGGCTCCGGCTAGCGTCAGGGTGATCGGACCGCAGTGCGTCCGACCAGAAAGCCGGAGGCCGCATTGACCGAGCAGCAGCGGGAGGCGTCGCAGGACGCCGTCATGACCAGGATCGGACAGGCGGTCATCCTGCTGCACGCCGGGGACCGGGAAGAGGCGCGCAACCGCCTCGGGGACATCTGGACCGAGATCGGCGAGAACGGCGAGGCCCTGCACCGCTGCACCCTCGCGCACTACATGGCCGACGCCCAGGACGACCCGGCCGAGGAACTCGCCTGGGACCTGCGGGCGCTGCAAGCGGCCGACGGGCTGCGGCAGGAGCACATCACCCTGCCGCTGCCCCAGCCGCACGCGGCCGTGCGCGTCTTCTACCCGTCCCTGCACCTGAACCTCGCCGCCGACTACGTCAAGCTGCGCCGCCCCGACGCGGCCCGGATCCACCTGGCCCGGGCCCGGGCGGCGGCCGGCGCGCTCTCCGACGACGGGTACGGGGACGGCGTACGGGCGGCCCTCTCGCGGCTCGAACTGCGGCTCGGGGCGGGACCGGACCGGGGGAGCCGCCCCGCGCCCTTCCCCGGCCAGCAGGAGAGCCCGTAGCGCTCGCGCCGCCGGCGGGTCAGCCGCCGTGCACGCCCGCGCAGATCCTGGCCTCCGGGCTGTCCGGCCGCCAGTGGCCGTGCCTGCGGCCCAGCGCGCACACATCGGCCGGCCGCACCGGCAAGGCCGGCGACAGCTGCCGCTCCAGCTCCGCCTGCGGCCCCCGCGCCGCATCCCCGTGGCCGTGCCCGTGGTGGCGTACGACCGGCCCGGACGGCAGCCGGGGCGGCTCCGGGATCTCCGGCACCGGCGGCGCCGCCTCGCCGGGCGCCGACCGCTGCCGGTCCGCCCCGGCCGCCGCGCCGCGCTGCGCGGCGCCTCCCGCGGCGCCCTGCGGCTTCCCGCGCTCCGCGGGTACGGCCTTCAGCGCCTCCAGGGCCGGGGCCGTCACCGTCACCGGCGCCGCACCGGGGCCGCCGTGCGGGTCGTGCTGCTGCTGGGGCGGCGGCGGCTCGGCGGACGCGGCCCCCGCGGGCAGCGGCGCATGAGGGTTCACACTCACGCAGCCGGAGACGGCCGAGACCGCACAGGCGACTCCGAGCAGCAGTTTCGTCGTGGTTCGGGTTGGATGCACCCGCGCAACTCTGCTGTGCGAACACCCGGTTGCGAAAACCCGCGGGCGATATTCACCCCGCACGGGTGACGGCCACTGGCCGGTTGCCGGTTGCCGGGCGCCCGTTGCCGCACCCGGGACCCGCCGACGGGCCGTGCACCGGCGCGCTATTCGCCCGTCGCCCCGTCGATGTGCTCGCGCAGCAGGTCGGCGTGCCCGTTGTGGCGCGCGTACTCCTCGATCATGTGGGTGTAGACCCAGCGCAGGTTGAACTGCTCGCCGCTGCGGCTGCTGCGCCCGATCGACACCTCGTCCAGCGAGCGCCCGGCCGAAGCCTGCCGCGCGGCTCGATCTCCTCGCGCCAGATCTGCTCGGCCTCCTCCCAGGTGTCCTGCTCCGAGAGGTGGAACTCGGCGTCCGGGTCCTCCTCCGTGCAGTACAGGTCCTCCAGGTCCTCGCCCAGGGTGATCTCCCGGAACCAGTACCGCTCCACCTCGGACATGTGCCGTACGAGCCCCAGCAGGCTCAGTTCGGAGGGCGCCAGGGGCGTGCGCCGCAGCTGTTCGTCGGTCAGGCCCTCGCACTTCCAGGCGAGGGTGGCCCGGTGGAAGTCGAGCCATCCGTCCAGCATCTCGCGCTCGTTGGCGGTGGTGGACGGTTCGGGGCGGTCGGTCACAGGAGTGCTCATGATCCGATAGTGGACGAAGGGGGCCCCTCCCACCAGGCATTAAGCTGCCAGCAGTACGACGGGGAACGACGACGGCAACGAACGAGGAGGCTCCCTTGAAGGTCGCGTGCATCGGACTCGGTGACATCGCCCAGAAGGCCTACCTGCCGGTCCTCACCGCGCGTCCGGAGGTCGAACTCCACCTGCAGACCCGCACCCCCGCCACCCTCGACCGGATCGGCGCCCTGCACCACGTCCCCGCGGAGCGCCGCCACACCGGCCTCGACGAGCTGCTGGCCCAGGGCCTCGACGCCGCCTTCGTGCACGCGCCGACCGACGTCCACCCGGAGATCGTCACGCGGTTGCTGGAGGCGGGGGTGGCGACGTACGTCGACAAGCCCCTCGCCTACGAGCTGGCCGCGTCCCGGCGCCTGGTCGAACTGGCCGAGGAGCGCGGGGTGTCGCTGGCCGTCGGCTTCAACCGCCGTTACGCGCCGGGCTACGCGCAGTGCGCCGACCACCCGCGCGAACTCATCGTCATGCAGAAGAACCGGGTCGGGCTGCCCGAGGACCCCCGGACCCTGGTCCTCGACGACTTCATCCACGTCGTGGACACCCTGCGCTTCCTGCAGCCCGGCGAAGCCGAGCACGTCGACGTACGGGCCGTCGTGCGGGAAGGGCTCATGCACCAGGTGGTGCTCCAGCTCTCCGGGGCCGGTTTCACCGCGCTCGGCATCATGAACCGGCTCTCCGGCTCCACCGAGGAGATCCTGGAGGTCTCCGGCCAGGACACCAAGCGCCAGGTGGTCAACCTGGCCGAGGTCATCGACCACAAGGGCCAGCCCACCGTCCGGCGGCGCGGGGACTGGGTGCCGGTCGCCCGCCAGCGCGGCATCGAACAGGTCGTGGACGCCTTCCTGGAGGCCGTCGCCTCGGGCAGCACGCTCAGCGCCCGTGACGCGCTGCTCACCCACGAGCTGTGCGAGCAGGTGGTCCGGTCGGCTCTGCGGCAGGCCTCCTGAGCGGGCCGCCGCGCAGCCCGCGCACGCCCTCGGCCGCGCAGAACAGCGCGAGCGCGCCCAGGGCGGCGGACACCGGCCAGTCGCCGAAGCGGACGTAGAAGGTGGTGCCCGTGGCGCGGGGGACCCCGTACACCCGGGCCGCCGAGGCCGAGCCGGGCAGCGGCTCCCCGACCGGCTCGCCCGAGGGGCCGTGCACCGCGCTGATGCCGGTGAGGGTGGCGTGCACCACCGGGCGCCCGTTCTCGGCGGCGCGCAGCGCCCCCAGGGAGGCGTGCTGCGCAGGAGCCCAGCCGTCCTGGAAGGTGGCCGTGGAGGACTGGTCGACCAGCAGGGCCGCGCCCTCCCGGGTCAGGTGCCGGCTCATGTCGGGGAACGCCGACTCGAAGCAGACCAGTGGCCCGATCCGCAACGCAGTACCGCCCGCCGCGGCGGGCAGGTCCATCACCACCGGCGCGGTGCCCGGACGCCGGTCCTCTGCGGCCGCCTTGCCCGCCGAGGTGACCCAGCCGAGCAGGGACCGCGCCGGTATGTACTCGCCGAAGGGGACCAGCCGCATCTTGTCGTACCGGTCGCCCGTCGGTCCCCCAGGGCCCACCAGCACCGCGCTCTTGTAGATGCCGGGCGCGCCCCCGGTCTGCGCGGCCGTCCGCCGGGCGTCCACGTTGACCAGCAGCGGGGCGCCCACCGCGGCCGACAGGTCCGCGAGCCGCCGGGCCAGGTCCGGCCGCGCCGCCAGATCGGAGCCCACGCTGCTCTCGCCCCACACCACCAGGTCCAGCCGCCGGCCGGCGAGGCGCCGGGTGAGCCGCTCACCGGTGGCGAAGCGCTGCTCGGCGCTCTCCGTGATCGCCCGCGGGCCGACTTGTACGACGGCCACCCGCAGTTCCCCCGAGGGCGCGGGCCCCGGCAGCCACAGCCACACCGCGCCGGTGAGCACCGCGCAGCCGGTCACCCCGGCCGCCGCCGGGATCCGCCCGGAGGGCGCCGCGACCAGCAGCGCCAGCGCGCAGTTCACCGCGACGATCAGCAGGCTCAGCAGCCACACCCCGCCCACCGACGCGAGCCGCAGCGCGGGCGGCACCTGCCACTGACTGGCCCCCAGCAGCCCCCACGGCCCGCCCAGCCCCTGCCACGACCGGACGAGTTCGGACAGCAGCCAGCCCGCCGGTACGAGCACCAGCGCGGCGCCCGCCCGACCGGGGCCGACGGCCCCGCCGAGCAGCCGCCGCACCAGCAGCCCCCAGGGCGCCCACAGCGCCCCCAGCAGCGCGGCCAGCGGAAAGAGGAACAGGTGCAGGCTGGGCAGCAGCCAGTGATGGACCGCCAGGATGAAGCCCGCGCCGCCGAGCCACCCCTCCAGGGCCGCCCGGCGCCCGCCGGCCGCCGTGCGCAGCAGCAGCATCCAGGGCACGAGGGCGATGTACGCGAACCACCACAGCGCGGGCGCGGGGAAGGCGAGCGCGGGCAGCGCCCCGGCCGGTACGGCCGCCGCAGCACGCCACCAGCCGGGCCGGTCGGTCAGCATGGCGGTCAGCATGGGCGCCTCCGCTTCCAGTGTCTCAGGCGGACAGGTGGCGCCACTTCTCGTGCACGGTGACCCCGGTCAGGCGCCATCCCTCGCGGGTGCGCGCCAGGACGAAGGTGTAGCGTCCGGCGGCCACGAAGTTCGGCGCGGTGATGCTCGCGTCGGAGCCTTCCCCGGCGAGCCGCATCGGATTCACGAAATCCGCCTTCACCTCGGCCCGGTCGCCGGCCGAACCGTCCAGCGTCTCCAGGTCGATCCGCCGGTTGACGATGAGGTGCTGGCGCACCGGGAAGAGCGCCATCGTCTCCTCCAGCCACCGGGCGACCACGGAGGCCGGGCCCTCGATCCCGCCCGCCGAGGTGTAGTCCGCCCGTCCTGCCGCGGTGAACAGGGCCCGGTAGGCCGCCCAGTCGCCGTCGTCCACCGCGACCGCGTACCCGGTCACCACGGCATCGATCGCCAGCCGGTCCATCACCGTCGCGAGTTCCACACGCTGCGTCATCGGGTCAGTGTGGGTCAGCGGACCCGCGAGTCCAAGGGGCGTGCGGCGACCGGATCTTCGCGCGGGGCCGCCCGGCGCCGGTCACCGGCCGGAACGCGCCTCCCGCTGCTTGACCACGACCAGGAACGCGTCGCTGTCGAGGTCCATCACCACCTCGGCCGGGACGCCCTCGCGCTTGCGCTGGGCGGCGTACTCCTCGGCCGGCCAGCTTCCCCGCGGACTTCCGGCCGGAAACCGCTCCAGAACCACGCGCACCGTTCGCCTCATGGGACTGCACCCCCTGCTGTGTCACTGTTCTCGCCGTGCTGCCGTTCTTCCAGGCACAACGACGCGGGGGCCGTCCGGGAACGTTCCCGGACGGCCCCCGCGATCGGGTGGCGGCGCCGTCAGCCCGCGGACTCACCCGCGTGGGGGCTCAGCACACCCATGCCGATCAGCACGAACAGCACGATGCCCAGCAGGATCCGGTAGATCACGAAGGGCATGAAACTCTTCGTGGTGATGAACTTCATGAACCACGCGATCACCACGTAGCCGACCACGAAGGCGATGACCGTCGCGAAGATCGTCGGCCCCCAGGAGACGTGCCCCTCGCCGAGGTCCTTCAACTCCATGCCGCCCGAGGCCAGCACGGCCGGGATGGCGAGGAGGAAGGAGTAACGGGCCGCCGCCTCGCGGGTGTAGCCCATCAGCAGGCCGCCGGAGATCGTCGCACCCGAGCGGGAGACGCCCGGGATCAGCGCCATCGCCTGGGCGACGCCGAAGATGAGGCCGTCCCTGACGCCCAGCTCCCGGAGCGACTTGCGCTCCTTGACCACCCGGTGCCGGCCGCCCTTCTCGTCGCGCGAGGCCAGCCAGTCCGCGTAGCCGAGGACGACGCCCATCACGATCAGGGTGGTGGCGATCAGCCGCAGATCACGGAACGGGCCCTCGATCTGGTCCTTGAGCGTGATGCCGAGGACACCGATCGGGATCGAGCCCACGATGACCAGCCAGCCCATCTGGGCGTCGTGGTCCGAGCGCATCGCCTTGTTCGTCAGGGAGCGGAACCAGGCGGAGACGATCCGCGCGATGTCCTTGCGGAAGTAGATCAGCACCGCGGTCTCGGTGCCGATCTGGGTGATGGCGGTGAAGGCCGCTCCGGGATCGTGCCAGCCGGCGAACGCCGCGGTCAGCCGCAGGTGGGCGCTGGAGGAGATCGGGAGGAACTCCGTAAGCCCCTGGACGAGACCGAGGATTAGGGATTCGAACCAGCTCATGTCGGGGTGCGCTCGTCCTTGTGATCGTCGGGAAGTTCGCGTCCGATGCTAGGGCGTACGAGTGACACCGCTGACCACTGGGGTCGCCTGCGGCGCCGCCGCGCTCCCCGCGGGCACCCCGAGCCGGTGCCGCCTGCGCCAGGCGACGGCCGCCGCGAGCACTCCGGAGACGGTGATGAAACCGAACGAGGCGAGGAAGGCGGGCGAGGTCGGCGAGGAGGCGCTGGCGCCGGCGAGCACGTAGGCCGCCGTATTCGGGACGGTGCCGAGCGCCGTCGCGAGCAGGAACGGGATCCAGCCGCACCGCGAGACCGCGGCGAGGTAGTTGGCGGCCGCGAACGGCACCCCGGGGAAGATCCGCACCGCCAGCACCGACCGGAACCCGTGCCGGCTCAGCTGCGCGTCCGCCGCCAGCACCCACCGCCCGCGCAGCAGCGGCCGCAGCGCCCGCTGCCCCAGGGCCCGGCCCAGCCCGAACGCCACGGCGGCGCCGAGCACCGTACCGCCGACGGCCGCCAGGAGACCGAACTGGGCGCCGAAGACCGCCCCCGCGCCCAGGTTCAGCAGCGGGCGCGGCACGAACGCCGCGGTGCACAGCCCGTACGCCACCGCGAACAGCGGCACCGCCGTGCCCGGCGGGAACGCGCCGGTCCAGCTCCGCGCGAGCAGCCGCTGCGGCTCGTACAGCAGCACGCACACCCCGGCCGCCACCAGCAGCACCACGAGCAGGGCCAGCCGCAGCCACGGCGCCGGAAGGAGGGGGGACATCCGCCGAGACTAACCGACCGCCGTGCAGGGGCGCCGTGAGCCGGATCGCCCGCCACCGGTAATTCGTTCGACGCGGCGGGCATCGCCGGGCCAAGATCGGTCCATGTTCCGGCACCCCTTCCCCGCAGCGCCGTCCGCAGTCGCGGACGCGCCGAAGGCTGCCGCCGCGGACATCGCACCCGCACACCCGGCGCCCCTCGGCGGCGCCCGAAGCTGACCCTTCCCGGATCGTCCGGCGGACCCCGCAGGGGGAGGGTCGGCAGGATCCAGGGGTCCCGTGCAGTCTTCCGGTCACCGGAACAACGGGAAAGCGAACCACAGTCATGGCCAAGACGGCCTTCGAGCGGACCAAGCCGCACCTCAACATCGGCACCATGGGTCACGTCGACCACGGCAAGACCACCCTCACCGCCGCCATCACCAAGGTGCTCGCCGAGCGCGGCGGTGCCTCCTACGTGCCCTTCGACCGGATCGACCGGGCGCCGGAGGAGGCGCGGCGCGGGATCACCATCAACCTCTCGCACGTGGAGTACGAGACGGACACCCGCCACTACGCCCACGTCGACATGCCCGGTCACGCCGACTACGTGAAGAACATGGTCACCGGCGCGGCGCAGCTCGACGGGGCCATCCTCGTCGTGTCCGCGCTCGACGGGGTGATGCCGCAGACCGCCGAGCACGTGCTGCTGGCCCGCCAGGTCGGCGTCGACCACATCGTCGTCGCCCTCAACAAGGCCGACGCCGGGGACCCCGAGCTGACCGACCTGGTCGAGCTGGAGGTGCGCGAGCTGCTCAGCGCCCACGGGTACGGGGGCGACGACGCCCCGGTGGTCCGGGTCTCCGGGCTCGGGGCGCTGGAGGGCGACCCGCGCTGGACCGGGGCGGTCCTGGCGCTGCTGGACGCGGTGGACACGTACGTACCGATGCCGGTGCGCTACACGGACGCGCCGTTCCTGCTGCCGGTGGAGAACGTCCTGACCATCACCGGTCGCGGCACGGTCGTCACGGGCGCCGTCGAGCGCGGGACCGTCCGCATGGGCGACCGCGTCGTGCTGCTCGGCGCGGCGGGCGAGGACGTGGAGACGGTGGTCACCGGCCTGGAGACCTTCGGCAAGCCGATGGACCGCGCCGAGGCCGGGGACAACGTCGCGATCCTGCTGCGGGGGGTGCCCCGCGAGGGGATCCGGCGCGGTGACGTGGTCGCCGCGCCGGGCAGCGTCGAGCCGCGCCGGCGCTTCACGGCGCAGGTGTACGTCCTGTCCGCCCGGGAGGGCGGCCGGACGACGCCACTGGCCACCGGATACCGGCCACAGTTCTACGTCCGCACCGCCGATGTCGTCGGGGACGTGGACCTGGGGGCGGCGGGGCTCGCCCGGCCGGGGGAGACGGTCGCCATGACCGTCGAGCTGGGCCGCGATGTGCCGCTGGAGGCGGGCCTCGGCTTCGCGATCCGTGAGGGCGGCCGGACGGTCGGCGCCGGAACGGTGACGTCCGTTCTCGGCTGACCCGGCCGCCCCCGTGGTGGCGGCGGTCCGCCTGCGGCAGACTGCCGTCACCACAATCGGCGGGAGCGGGGGGCTGTGATGAGCGGCGAGACGGCGCTGGTGCTAGGCGGCGGAGGCCTGACCGGGATCGGCTGGGAAGCCGGGATCATCCACGGCCTGGCCGAGGCGGGCGTCGACCTGTTCGGCGCGGACCTCGTCGTCGGCACCTCCGCCGGTTCCGTCGTCGGCGCCCAGCTCACCTCGGGGCTGCTCACCCCGCGCGAGCTGTACGAGCGCCAGCTCGCCGGAGCGGGCGGGGAGGTCCCGGCCAAGCTGGGCGCGGCCCTCGTCGCCCGCTACGCCGTGGCGATGATGCGGGCCAGGGACGCCACGGCCTACCGCCGCCGGGTCGGCGAGATCGCGCTGGCCGCCGACACCGGGGACGAGCGCGCCCGTCGCACGGTGCTCCAGGCGCGGCTGGTCTCCCACCACTGGCCCGAGCGCCGGTTCGTGGTGACCGCGGTGGACGCGCGGACCGGCGCCGCCGCCGACTTCGACCGGCACAGCGGGGTCGGCCTGGTCGACGCGGTCTGCGCGAGCTGCGCCGTCCCGGGCGTGTGGCCGCCGGTGACCGTCGGCGAGCGGCGCTACGTCGACGGGGGCGTGCGGTCGGCCGCCAACGCCGATGTCGCCACGGGCTACCGGCGCGTGGTGGTCCTCGCGCCGATGGCACTGGGATCGGGGGTCTCGCCCTCGCCCGCCACCCAAGCCGAACGGCTGCGGGCGGACGGCTCCCGGGTGCTGCTGATCACCCCCTCCGCCGAAGCCCGCAAGGTCTTCGGGCGCAACGTGCTGGACCCGGCCCGCCGGGCCCCCGCCGCCCGCGCGGGCCTCGCCCAGGCCGCCGCGCACGCGGCCGAGGCGGCGGCCGTCTGGTCGGCCTGAGGTCTGCCCGACAATGGGGGCGTGGACGACGAGCGGCACGACGAACGACCCGAGCAGATCCCGGTGGGCCGGCAGGTGGGCCAGGGCGCCGCGAAGCTGATGCCGGACGTGGACCGGCCGCGGGCCTGGCTGCTGACGGTGGACGGGGCCCCGCAGTCGTACGTGGACCTCGACGACCCGCGGCACCTGGAGTTCGAGTACGCGCGCCGGCTCGCCCACGTCCTGGACTGCGCAGCTGGGCCCGGCGCGCCGCTGGACCTGCTGCACCTGGGCGGCGGCGCGCTGACGCTGCCCCGCTACGCCGCCGCCACCCGCCCGGGCTCCCGCCAGCGGGTCGTCGACTTCGACCGGGAGCTGCTGGAGCTGGTGTCCGAGCACCTGCCGCTGCCCGCCGGAGCCGGGATCGAGCTGCACGCGGCGGACGCGCGGGCCTGGCTGGAGGCGGCGCCCGCGGCGAGCGCGGACGTCCTGGTGGCCGACGTCTTCGGCGGCTCCCGGGTGCCGGCCCAGCTGACCTCGGTCGAGTACGCGCGCCAGGCGGCCCGGGTCCTGCGGCCCGGCGGCACGTACGTGGCCAACCTGGCCGACGGGGCGCCGTTCGCGTTCCTGCGGGGGCAACTGGCCAACTTCGCCGAAGTGTTCCCGCAGTTGGCCCTGATCGCGGAACCGGGGGTGCTGCGCGGGCGCCGGTTCGGGAACGCGGTGCTGGTCGGGTCCGCGCGCGAGCTGCCGGTGGCGGAGCTGACGCGGGCGTGCGCGGGGGACGCGTTCCCGGCGCGCGTGGTGCACGGGGCGGCGCTGGCGAAGCTGGCCGGGGGCGCCGGGGTCGTGCGGGACGCCGAGGCGGTGGACTCGCCGGAGCCGCCCGAGGGGGCTTTCGGCATCGGCTGAGCCGTGGACCCGGCCGCGCGGCCGGCGCGTCAGTCGCGGGCCGGGGCGGCGGGTACGGCGGCGCCGCGCGCGCCCTCCGGGGCGTCGGCGGGCCGCGGCCCGGCCGGCACCAGGGCCGCCGCGGGCCTGCGGGTCAGCCGGCGCACGTCGGGGACGGCCAGCACCGCGGCCGTGACGATGACGACGAGGGCCGCGCAGCCCCACAGCGCTCCGGTGCGGCCGAAGGCGGATTCCGCCGGGCCCGCGAGCGCGGTGGCGAGCGGCAGCATCGAGACCGAACCGAACCAGTCGTAGGCCGAGACCCGGGAGAACTTCTCCTCCGGGATCTCCTGGTGCATCGTGGTCATCCAGTTCACGCCGAACACCTCGATGGCCAGGCCGCTGACCAGCATCACCGCGCACAGCCCCCACGTCGGCAGCGGGACCGCCAGCGCCGCCGACGGCATCGCCAGCGGGAACACGCAGAGCGTCCCCACCAGCAGCAGCCTGCGCGGTTTCCAGGCCATCATCAGGACCGCTCCGGCGATCGTGCCCACCCCGAAGGCGGCCAGCGCCAGACCCCAGGGGGCCGGTCCGCCGAGCCGCTCCCGGGCGACCAGGGGCCCGTAGACCGCCTCGGCCGCGCCGACGACGGCGACCACCACGGAGAACTGGAGCACGATGCTCCACAGCCACGGGCGGCTGCGGAACTCCACCCAGCCCTCGCGCAGGTCGGCCAGCAGGCTGCCGCCGGGCTTGCGCGGGGCGATGTCACCGACGTCGAGGAACGCCCGCAGTGCTCCGGCGAGCGCGAAGGCGACCGCGTCGACCGCGAGGACCCAGCCGGGGCCGAAGGCGGCGATCATGGCGCCGCCGAGGGCGGCGCCGCCGATCCCCGCGCCGTTGACCGCCATCCGGAAGAGGGCGAAGGCCCGGTTGGCGTGCTCGCCGGAGACGCTGGAGAGCAGCATGCCCTCGGAGGCCGGGCTGAAGAAGGCGGTGCCGGTGCCGCACAGCGCGGTGAGCAGCATCATCTGCCACAGCTGCGGGTCCCCGGCGAGGACCAGCACGGCGAAGGCGGCCTGCGACACGCAGTTGAGGGCGTTGGCCGCGACCATCACGTGGTGGCGCGGTATCCGGTCCGCGAGGGCGCCGCCGATGAGCAGGAAGAGGACGAGGGGGAGCGTACGGGCCGCGGCGACGAGGCCGACGTCCCCGCCGGAGCCGCCCGCCTCCAGCACCGCGAAGGAGGCCGCGATGAGCGCGCCATTGCTGCCGAGGTGGGTCACCACCGCCGCGCCGGTCAGCAACGTGTAGTTGCGGCCCGCCCACGCGGGACGGCGACGGCGTGCGGACGGAAGCCCGGGGGCGCTGCGGTAGCTCACCCCCGGACTATCCCCGTCCCGGGCCGGGAATCCAAACGGATATCCGGACCGGGAGCGGGACGCCGTGGATCATCCGGTGGTGAGCCGGACCGAGCTGAGGATCTTCTCGTAGACCTCGGGCTTGACCTCGTCGGGGACGTTGGCCGCGCCGTAGAGGACCCAGCTGGAGAAGTCGCCGTTGGCGGTCTTGAAGCTGAAGGCGATGGACTTGCCGTCGCTGTCGCACTTGTTCTTCTTGGGCAGGCCGCTGACGCTCGCCGTGGCCATGTGGCCCTTGAGGCCGGAGAGGGTGGTGTACTCCTTGGCCGCGACCACCTTTGTGGTGCCCTTCGGCGCCTTCTGCGCGTAGGCGGCGAACACCCAGTTGCCGGCCTCGTTGTAGGCCGCCTCGGCGGTGTCCTTGGCGCCCTGGCCGCCCTTGGTGCCCGTGGTGGCCAGCGAGGTCTTCTCCTCCTTGCCGTTCTTGTCGGAGTCGTCCTTGCACCACTCCTCCTTGTACTCCGCCGGAGCGGAGAGGCTGATGAGGGGGGAGCCGTCGTTCTTGGACTCGTCGGTGATGCCGTAGGACATGCCCGAACCCGCGACCTTCCAGTCCGCCGGGACGTCGAAGGCGGTCCCGTACTTCGGGTTGACGACCACCTTCCAGCCCGGGATCACGGGGGCGACGTCGCCGCCCGCGCGCGGGTTGCCGGTCGGCGGGGGCGGCGCCACCGGGGAGACCGGGGCGGAGGAGGCGGCGGCGGGTTTGTCGTCGGCCACGTCCTTCTTGTCGTCGTCCCGGGTCAGGACGAAGGCGCCGGTGGCGGCGGCCGCCACCACGACCGCGGCGGCGGCCACGATGGCGACGGTCTTCGTCGCGAAGGGGCTCGAACCCCGGCCGCCCTGCGGCGGCTGCCCCGGGTGGGGCGGTGTCTGGCCCCACGGCTGAACCGGAGGGGGCTGCTGGTAGCCCGGCTGCGGGTACCCATAGCCGGGCTGCTGCTCTGCGTACCCCGGCTGCTGGTACGGATTCGGTTGTCCCGGCTGCTGCTGGTACGGGTTGCTCTGCGCGTCCTGCGGGTTCTGCTCGCCCCCGGGCGGCTGCTGCTGTCCTGGCCACATGGCCGGTAACGATAGTGGGAGCCGCTCGCGGGGACCACGGCCGGTCCCTTCAGGGCTCTGGCCAAGCTCATCTACTGACGGGTAACATCGCGTTCCATGAGCGCAGACCAGATGAACGTGGGCGAACTGCTCGCCGCGACGGTGCCGATGGCCCGGACCCTGAACCTCCAGTTCCTGGAGACCACCCCCGAGCGCGCGGTCGTGCGCCTGCCGGACCAGCCCGACTTCCACAACCACGTCGGCGGCCCGCACGCCGGCGCCATGTTCACCCTGGCCGAATCGGCGAGCGGCGCGATCGTGCTGGCGGCCTTCGGAGAGCAGCTCTCCCGCGCCGTCCCGCTCGCCGTCAGGGCCGAGATCGGCTACAAGAAGCTCGCCAAGGGCGTCGTCACGGCCACCGCCACCCTCGGGCGCCCGGCCGCCGACGTGATCGCCGAACTCGACGCGGGCGGCCGCCCCGAGTTCCCGGTCACCGTCGCCATCCAGCGCGAGGACGAGGCCGTGACCGGCGAAATGACAGTCGTCTGGACCCTGCGCCCCAACGCGTAACCCCCGGACCGCCCCGGGGTGCGTCCCATCAGTGGAAGGGCGCGCCCCCGAGGGCGCGCCCACCGCGGGGCCCCGGGCGCCGTGGCGCACAGTGGCCCGGGGCGGTCCGGCGCGGACCGCCCCGCCCACCGGCGCTTCCAGGGAGCCCCCATGAGCGAGGCCGTGTCCCGCCGTACCGCCATCAGGCTGCTCGGGGCGGGCGCCGCCCTCGGCGCGGCGGGCTGCGTCCCCCAGGTGCCCCCGGCGGCGGGGGCCCGTACCCCGGTCCGCGCGGCCGGGGCCGGAGCGCTCGCCCGAAGCGGCGGCTCGGCCCGGGTCGACGCCCTGCTGGAACGGCTCACCCTGGACGAGAAGACCGCGCTGCTGCACGGCGCCGCAGACCCCGCGCCGCTCGGCCAGGCCGGCTACCTGCCGGGCGTACCGCGCCTCGGCATCCCGCCGCTGCGGCTCGCCGACGGACCGGCCGGGGTACGGGTCGCCCGCCCCGCGACCGCGCTGCCCGCGCCCGTCATGCTGGCCTGCGCCTTCGATCCGGCCCTCGCCCGCGCCTACGGCCGCGTCATCGGCCGCGAGGGCCGCGCGCTCGGCCAGGACGTGCTGCTGTCGCCCATGGCCAACCTCATCCGCACCCCCTGCGCGGGCCGCAACTTCGAGACCTTCTCCGAGGACCCGCGGCTGACCGCCGACCTGGTGGCCGAGGTGGTCCGCGGCATCCAGGACGAGGGCCTGATCGCCACCGTCAAGCACTTCGCCCTCAACAACCAGGAACAGGGCCGCGACACGGTCGACGCGATCGCCGCCGAACAGACCCTCCACGAGACCGAACTGCGCGGCTTCGAGGCCGCCGTCGGCGCCGGAGCAGGCGCGGTGATGGGCGCCTACAACAAGGTCAACGGCACCTACGCCTGCGAGAGCAAGCCGCTGCTGGACGACGTGCTGCGCGGCCGCTGGGGGTTCGACGGATGGGTGATGTCCGACTGGCGGGCCACCCACAGCACCGTCGCCGCGATCACCGCCGGCCTCGACATGGAAATGCCCGCCGGCACCCACTTCGGCGACCCGCTGCGCGAAGCGGTGCGCGCCGGGTCGGTGCCCGAACACGCCGTGGACCTCGCCGTCCGCCGGATCCTGAGCACCATGGACCGCTTCGGCCTGCTGGCCGCGCCCCCCGCGCCGCGCCCGGCCCGCGACCCCGCCGCCGGCGCCCGGGTCGCCCGGCAGGTGGCGGTCGCCGGAGCCGTCCTGCTGCGCAACGAGCAGGCCGCCCTGCCCCTGACCGGGGCCGCCGCCCGCTCCCTCGCCGTCATCGGGCCCACCGGCCGGTTCCCCTTCGTCAGCGGGGGCGGCAGCGCCCACGTCGTCCCCGAGCGGGACCGGGCCGCGAGCCCGCTGGCCGCCCTCCGCGCCCGCGCCGGCAAGGGCGCCGACGTCCGCTACGCCCTCGGCGAGGACCTGTACGGCCGCCCGCTCCCCGCGGACCTGCTCACCCCGGCCACCGCCCTGGACGACCGGGCCGTGGACGCGGGCCGGGACTACCACTACGACGGCACCTTCACCCTCCCCGAGGCCGACGAGTGGACCCTGCTCGTGCACTACACCGGCGCGCGGCCCGAGGTGCGCCTCGACGGCGAGGAGGTCTTCCCCGTGCGCCAGGGCGTGGCCGAGCACTTCGCGGGCGGGCTGCTCGGCGCGGCCCCCGACGGGCTCACCGTGCGCCGCCGCACGCTCGCCCTCGCCGCAGGCGCCCACCGGCTCACCGTCGGCGCCCGCGGCGGCGACCGGGGACAGCGCTTCCGGCTGCGCCACACGACCCGGGCGAGCCGGGCCGCCGACGTGGCCGAGGCGGTGCGGGCGGCCAAGGCGGCCCACAGCGTGGTGCTCTTCGCCTACGAGGACGCCACCGAGGGCAGCGACCGCACCGGCCTGGCCCTCCCCGGCGGCCAGGAGCGGCTGATCGAGGCGGTCACCGCCGCCAACCCGCGCACCGCCGTCGTCCTCAACACGTCCTCGTCGACCACCATGCCGTGGCTGGCCCGGACCGCGGCCGTCCTGCAGATGTACTACCCCGGCCAGGAGGGCGCGGGCGCCACCGCCGACGTGCTGTTCGGCGACGCGGACCCCGGCGGCAGGCTCACCCAGACCTTCCCGGCCGAGGCGCACGCCACCCCGGTCGGCGGCGATCCGGTGCGTTACCCCGGCGTCGGCGGACGCCAGGAGTACGGCGAGGGTGTGCACGTCGGCCACCGCTGGTACGACGCGCAGCGGGTGGCCCCGCTCTTCCCCTTCGGGCACGGGCTCTCGTACACCACCTGGCAGTACGGGAAGCTGACCGTACGGCCCCGGGGCGACGGACTGCGGGTGGAGTTCACCGTCCGCAACACCGGCCGCCGCGCGGGCACGGACGTGGCGCAGGTGTACCTCGGCCCCTCGCCGGACCTGGCGCTCGACCAGCCGGTCCGGGTGCTCGCCGGCTACCGGCGGATCGCCCTGGCGCCCGGCCGCTCCCAGCGGATCGCCGTGGACCTCGACGCGCGCACGCTGTCGTCCTGGGACCCGGGGCCCCGCGCCTGGGCGCTGGGCACCGGGCGGCGGGAGGTCTGGGTGGGCCGCTCCTCGCGGGAACTGCCGCTGCGGGCGGCCGCGGTGGTGCGTGCGGTGGCCCGGTAGTCTGGCGGGCCGGTGCGCCACAGGGGGTGCGCCGGACCACGCTGCGGGAGGACGTACCGGTGCACATCCAGGAATGGCTGGAGACCATCCCGGCGATCAGTGTCTACCTGCTGGTGGCGGCCGTCATCGGGCTGGAGAGCGTGGGCATCCCGCTGCCGGGGGAGATCGTCCTGGTCAGCGCGGCCCTGCTCGCCTCGCAGAACGGCGCCATCGACCCGGTGGTCCTCGGCGCCTGTGCGAGCGCGGGCGCGATCGTGGGCGACTCGATCGGCTACGCGATCGGGCGCAAGGGCGGCAAACCGCTGCTGGCGCGGCTCGGGCGGCGCTTCCCGCGGCACTTCGGGGAGCACCACGTCGCGATGGCGGAGCGGTCCTTCGAGAAGTGGGGCATGTGGGCCGTCTTCTTCGGTCGGTTCGTGGCGCTGCTGCGGATCTTCGCGGGTCCCCTGGCGGGCGTGCTGCGGATGCCGTACTGGAAGTTCCTGACCGCCAACGTGCTCGGCGGCATCATTTGGGCGGGCGGTACGACGGCCGTCATCTACTACGTCGGCATCGTCGCGGAGGCCTGGCTGAAGCGGTTCTCCTGGCTGGGGCTGGTGGCGGCCGTGCTGATCGGCCTGGCCTCGATGCTGATGCTGCGCAGCCGGGCGAAGAAGGCCGAAGCGGCCGCGGCCGCGGCCGCGCAGCCGGCACCGGCGCCCGACGCGACGGTCGCGGCTGACTGAGGCGGGGGTACGGGCGAGGGCTCATCCCCCGCCCGTCCCGGGTCCGGTCGCGGTATCAGGCCGAGCCCTCGGCCGCGGCGCGGTGCTGCTGCGCCAGCTCGACGTACATCGTCGCGTTCAGGCGGATGCCCGCCCGCTCCTCCTCCGTCAGGGGGCGCCGGACCTTCGCCGGGACGCCCGCGACCAAGGAGCCCGGCGGCACGACCATGCCCTGCGGGACCAGCGCCTGGGCCGCCACCAGGGAGCCCGCGCCGATCACCGCGCCGTTGAGGACAGTCGCCCCCATCCCGATCAGGCAGTCGTCCTCGACGGTGCATCCGTGCACCACCGCGTTGTGGCCGATGGAGACCCGGTCCCCGATGGTGACGGGGAAGCCGGGGTCGACGTGGACCGTGCAGTTGTCCTGGACGTTGCTGTCCGCGCCGAGCACGATCGGTCCGCAGTCGGCCCGCAGGACCGCCGAGTACCAGACGCTCGCCCCGGCGCCGAGGGTGACGTCGCCGACGACGACGGACGTCGGCGCGGTGAACGCCCCCGGGTCGATGTCCGGCTTCTTCCCGCCCACACCGGCGACGAATGCCTGGCCCGCCTGAAACGTCATGTGCTCTCTTCCTCCGCTTCGGATGCCGCGCTCCCCGCACCGTAGGGCACGCGGCCGGCCGCTCCGCCGATGGGGTGAAGATCACAGGAGGGCCGCCCGGACGCCCGGCGCGCGGCCCACTACCGTGGCCGGGTGCCGAAGAACAGAAACACGTTCTCATCCGTCTCGCGCCCGTCCGCCGCCTCCGTCTCGCCCGCGGAGATCCGGACGGCCCTGGATGCCCTGCGCCGCCGGGCCGCGAGCCGGATCGTCCACGCCGGCTGGCGCTGGGCGCAGCGCGCGGGAGCGGTCACCGCACAGACCCCCGGCCGGCTGCGCTTCGGCGCCATCGGCCACGGCACCCGCCTCGCCTTCCCGCAGGGCACGGTCTTCGGCGAGCGCTGGATCCACCTGGGCGACTACTGCATCATCGCCGAGCAGGTCACCCTGACCGCCGGGATGATGCCCGACCTCGACCTCGGCCGCGATCCCGTCCTGGTCCTCGGCAACGGTGTGGTGCTCGGCCGGGGCAGCCACGTCATCGCGGACACCCGGATCACCATCGGCTCGGACACCTTCTGCGGACCCGGCGTCTACATCACCTCCACGAACCACAGCTACGACGACCCGCACGAGCCGGTCGGCAAGCAGTGGCCGCGCAGCGCACCGGTGGAGATCGGTCCCGGCTGCTGGCTGGGCACGGGCGCGGTGATCCTCCCCGGCGCCCGGCTCGGCCGCAACGTCGTGGTGGCGGCGGGCGCCGTCGTACGCGGTGAGGTGCCCGACCACGCGGTCGTCGCGGGGGCGCCCGCGCGGATCGTCCGGCGCTGGGAACCGGAGACCGGCTGGCAGCCGCCGCTGCGCACCCCGGCGCCCGTGCCGATACCCGAAGGGGTGACACCGGCGCAGTTGCGCGCCCTGGAGGAGGCCGAACGCATCGCCGAGTCCCGCAGGATCCCGTAGGGGGAACCGGCCGGTTGCGCGGGGAGCGCCGGGGCCCCGGGCCCGGCGCTCCCCGGCCTGCCCGCGGAGTCAGGGGTTCCGGCTCAGAGCGCCGGGATCTCGATCGCCGGGCAGCGGTCCATCACCATGTCCAGCCCCGCGGCGGTGGTCCGGTCGAAGGCCTCCTCGTCGACCACGCCCAGCTGGAACCAGACGGCCTTGGCGCCGGCCGCGACGGCCTCGTCGGCGACCGGACCGGCCAGCGAGCTGTTCACGAAGACGTCCACCACGTCCACCGGGAACGGGATCGCGGCGAGCGAGGGGTAAC
Organism: Streptomyces sp. NPDC006529; assembly: GCF_040611795.1. Lineage (NCBI taxonomy): Bacteria > Bacillati > Actinomycetota > Actinomycetes > Kitasatosporales > Streptomycetaceae > Streptomyces > Streptomyces sp. NPDC006529. Next base: position 73,272 of record NZ_JBEXPB010000029.1, read on the forward strand.
CCTGCTCCCCGTGCACCGTTTCCGCCTTCGGGTGCACGGGTACCACCCGCTTGCCGAACCGCTGGAGGACCCGGGCCACGCCGTGGGCGGCGCGGTCGCTGTTGTCCGACAGCCCCACCACGGCCCAGGTGTCGCCGTGCTGGGTGAGTATCTTGCGGATGGTTGCCGGGTCGCCGTACACGCGCGCCGCCTCCTGCTCGTGCGGACCGGCCGGGTGCCGCTCCGCACCCCGCTTCAACAGGCAGGACACCTGTCCGATTCCCCTTAGGGTGGAGCGGGTGAAGGCAGACCAGTACGCCACGGTGGCCCGCGAGGGCGTCCACGAGTCCGAGATCAACCGCTCGCGCTTCCTGTGCGCGCTGGCGCCCGCCGCGACCGAGCGCGAGGCGCAGGACTTCGTCGCCCGCATCCGCAAGGAGCACCCCACCGCCTCGCACCACTGCTACGCCTACGTCATCGGCGCCAACGCCGCCGTACAGAAGGCCAGCGACGACGGCGAACCGGGCGGCACCGCCGGCGTGCCCATGCTCCAGATGCTGATGCGCCGCGACATCCGCTACGCCGTCGCCGTGGTCACCCGCTACTACGGCGGCGTGAAACTCGGGGCCGGCGGCCTGATCCGGGCGTACGGCGGCGTGGTCGGCGAGGCCCTCGACGTGCTGGGCACCGTCACCCGCCACCGCTACCGGCTGGCCACCGTCACCGTCGACCACCAGCGCGCGGGCAAGACCCAGAACGACCTGCGGGCGACCGGCCGCACGGTGATCGACCTGCGCTACGGCGCCGCCGTGGAGATCGAGATCGCCCTCCCCGAAGCCGACCTGCCCGCCTTCGAGGCGTGGCTCGCCGACAGCACGGCGGGCAGCGCCACCCTCACCCTGGGCGGCGAGACGTACGCACCCTGAACGGGTCTGTGTCCTCGGCCCGGTTGCGGGCTGCGGCGATGTCGGCGATCACCCGGCTCGGGCCTCGGGTTGATGTTCGTAAGATGACCATTTGATCATCACGTCGGAGATTCACGGGGGTTCGGGTGAGCATGGCGTCCTTCGACACGGAGTGGGCGGGGCTCAAACAGGGAACGGCGGCCGGGGCGCACATGCGACTGGCCAGTGCCACGTCCGACGGTGCCGGCGGCGGCGGGTCCGATGCGGATCTGAAGTCGGACATGGCGGTGTGGAAAAGGGGGAGCGAAGACGTCGGCCTGCTCGTGACGGGCGTCAGGAAGGCCCTCACGGAGTTCGAGAACGGTCAGAAGGGCGCGGCCGTGAGCGGCGTGGAGAGCGCTGCGGCGCAGCAGGAGCTGTACCAGTCGTGGAAGGGGTACCTCGACGGGCTGGTAGGCAAGTGCAGCGCGCTGCAGGGGCCGATGCTGTCCGCCGGCAAGGGGCAGGTCGCCAATGACGAGGCGCTGCGCGGTGACTTCGCGCGGATGAACGAGCAGTACAAGGACACGCCGGCCACCGGCGGCGGGGGCCGGTGAGCGGGGGATGGACTACGCGACGCTAAAGGCGCTGAAGCCGTCGGAGTTCACGGAGGCGGGCGACGGATACCAGTCGGTCAGTGCCATGGCCGACCACGCGTACGGGAACGTGGAGGGCCAGATCACGGCGCGGCTGCGCGAGGGGTTGAGCGGCAAGGCCTTGGAGGCGGCCCTGGAGCAGTTGCGGGGCCTGGCGAAGAACTTCCATTACACGCAGGTCGAGTGCGGGCTCGCCGCGACGTCGTTGAACGCACTGGCGGCGGCGTTGACGGAGGCGAAGCGGAAGCTGGACGCGGCCGTGGCGGACGCCGAGGCCCTGAAGTTTTCCGTGGGCGCCGACGGGTCGGTCAGCTACCCGCCCGCCGGAACGGAGAAGGACGGCAAGCTGCCCGACGGCGGCACCGTCTCCGGCAGCGCCGCGGGCAAGCCCTCCGGCAACGTCGTCGACCCGGCTCGTGACGCCGGTGACCTTTCCGCGGCCCTGCAACGCCAGGCCGCGAACATCCACCCCAACCCCCACTTCGGCAAAGCCGTCGAGTTGGCCAACCGGATCGCACAGGCCGTCGCCGAGGCCACCGAAGCCGACACGCAGTGGGCTCCCCGACTCCGTCGGCTCAAGGCCGACGACGACCTCGTCGTCTCGGACTCCGACTGGACCGACGTCCAGTCCGACACGACCGACGTCCGCGCCGGGGCCAAGGACTACCTGGGGCACATCAAGGCCCCGCCCGCGGACGGGGACCCCCGGGCCAACGCCGAGTGGTGGAAGGGGCTCTCGGCGGACGAACAGGCCGCCTACACGTCCCTGAACGGCTCGCAGGTCGGTGCGATGGACGGACTGCCCTCAGTGGTGCGCGACGAGGCCAACCGCACCGTGCTCGCCGAGAAGCGGGCGGAGTTCCAGATCAAGCTGAACGCCATCCCCCCGCAGCCGCAGAAGTACGTGCCCTCGGGGCAGAGCTACCCCGCGGTGGTGCGCAATCCCGCCTGGACCGAGTGGGACGAGAAGTACGCCAAGGACAAGGAGTTCCTGGAGAAGAACCTCAAGGGCATGAACGCCATCCAGGCCCGGTTCGACTCGACGGGCAAGGAAGGGCTGCCAGAGGCCTACCTGCTCGGCCTGGACACCAAGGGCGGCGGGCGGGCCATCGTCGCCAACGGCAACCCGGACACCGCCGACCACACGGCAGTGTTCGTCCCGGGCACGTTCACCAGCATCACCAAGACCGAGGACTACATCCACCACATGAGCGAGTTGTGGAAGGAGACCCACGCCCGGGTTCCCGGCCAGGACGTGTCCACCATCACCTGGATCGGCTACGACGCCCCGCAGAGCATCGTCCCCGAGGCGATGAAGGAGCACTACGCCGATACCGCAGCGCCCGACCTGAACCGATTCATGGCCGGTCTGGAGAACCTCCAGGGAGGCGACGAGGCGAGCCACACCACGATCATCGGCCACAGCTACGGCAGCACGGTCCTCGGAGCCGCCTCCAACGCGGGGGATCTGCGGGCCGACGACATCATCGCCGTCGGTAGTCCGGGCATGCTCGTCGAGCACGCGAAGGACCTCGACGCGGGCGAGGGCCACGTATGGTCCCAGGCGGCCGGCACGCTCGACGACCAGGTACCTCTCGGTGGCAAGGTCGCGGGCTTGGGCGGCCCCACCGATTGGTGGGAGGAGCTACTGCCGTTCGGCACCGTATGGGGATCGAACGTACCCTCCGACGAGGCCTTCGGGGCCAATATCATGGCGAATGACGCCGACAGCCACACCGACTACTGGAGGGACCACTCCTTGAGCATCGAAAACCAGGCGAACGTGGTCGCGGGCCAGTACGACAAGGTGCGACGTGGCTGACCCGGGGCGGGCCGCTCGGGGCGGCCGGATCGCCAGAACGATCAGGGCGGCGGTTCTCGCCGTCGTTCTCGCAGGATTGCCGTCCTTGCTGTCTGTGGGGTGTTCGAACGTGAAGGATCTCAGCTACACGCCGGTCAGGATGGATCCTGAGCCGGCACGCAAGAAGACCAAGCAGGTCTCCAGCGCTCTGCTGGAGCTGGCCGGGGTCAAGGGCAAGGTGACCGAGCCGGGGCCGAGCCTCTCGCGCTGCCGCGAGTACGGCGACGACCTGTTCTCCATGTCGCACCCCTGGTCGGTGTACGAGATCTCCGACGAGCAGGTCGACACCGGCATGCAGAACCTGCGCAAGGCGCTCGGCGAGAACGGCTGGCAGATCACGAAGGACGGCAAGGCCGCGAGCGAGGCGCAGGATCCCGAGATCTACGCCGAGAACAAGGCCGAGCGGTTCGCCGTACACGTCACGGGCAGCAGGAAATCGGCGACCGGCAAGCCGATGCTCCTCTTCAAGGTCGTCTCCCTCTGTTACCGCGCTGCCTCCGCCTCCTCCCTCGACGGCGAGTACTGACCCCCGACGGCCGTGCCGAGCCCCGGGCGCGGCCGTCGGCAACGGCAGGAGCAACGGCCCGCGGCCGCGACGCCAGATCCGAGGTACAGGGGTGGATCACGCGGCGCCATGCGTTAGCGTGGCAGGCGTTGACGGCGAGCCCCGTACTGGTTCGTGCTGGTTTTTGAGCCGTAGTAGGGGTAAACGTGCAGGTCAGGACGGTATCGTGAGATTCCTGCACACCTCCGACTGGCATCTCGGGCGGGCCTTCCACCGGGTGAACCTGCTCGGCGCCCAGGCCGCCTTCGTCGATCACCTCGTCGCGACCGTGCGGGAGCGCGCGGTCGACGCCGTGCTCGTCGCGGGCGACATCTACGACCGGGCCGTGCCGCCGCTGCCCGCCGTCGAGCTGTACGACCAGGTCCTGCACCGCCTCGCCGACCTGGGCGTGCCCACCGTGATGATCTCCGGCAACCACGACTCCGCCCGCCGCCTCGGCGTGGGGGCCGGGCTGATCGGCCGGGCCGGGATCCACCTGCGGACCGACCCCGAGGGGTGCGCCGACCCCGTCGTGCTGAGCGACGTACACGGCGACGTCGCGCTCTACGGGCTGCCCTACCTCGAACCGGCGCTGGTCAAGGAGGCGCTGGAGGCGCCGAAGGTGAGCCACGAGGCGGTGCTCGGCGCCGCCATGGACCGGATCCGCGCCGACCTCGCCACCCGCGGCCCCGGGACCCGCTCCGTCGTCCTCGCCCACGCCTTCGTCACCGGCGGGCAGCCCAGCGACAGCGAACGCGACATCGCCGTCGGCGGAGTCGAGTCCGTGCCCGCCTCCGTCTTCGACGGCATCGACTACACCGCCCTCGGCCACCTGCACGGCTGCCAGACGATCAACGAACGGGTCCGCTACTCCGGTTCCCCGCTCGCCTACTCCTTCTCCGAGGTCCACCACCGCAAGACGATGTGGCTGATCGACCTCGGCGCCCCCGGCGAGAGCCCGGTCGCCGAGCGGATCGACACCCCCGTGCCGCGACCGCTGGCCCGCATCCGCGGCCCCCTCGAAGAACTTCTGGAGGATCCGGCGCTCGCCGGCCACGAGGGGGCCTGGGTCGAGGCCACCCTCACCGACCCGGTGCGGCCCGACGACCCCATGGCCCGGATCACCGCCCGCTTCCCGCACACCCTCAGCCTCGCCTTCGACCCCCAGGGCCGCGAGGAGGACGACGGCGCCTCCTACGCGCAGCGCCTCAAGGGCCGCAGCGACCAGGAGATCGCCGAGGACTTCGTCACCCACGTCCGCGGCGGCGGCGCGGCCGACGAGGGCGAACGGGCCGTCCTGCGCGCCGCCTTCGACGATGTGCGCGTCGCCGGCGCACTGCCCGGCGACGGGCATCCGGAGGGGAGCCGATGAGGCTGCACCGGCTCCACATCACCGCCTTCGGACCCTTCGCCGAACCCCAGGAGATCGACTTCGACGCGCTGTCCGGCGCCGGGATCTTCCTCCTGCACGGCCCCACCGGCGCGGGCAAGACCTCCGTCCTCGACGCGGTCTGCTACGCCCTCTACGGCTCCGTCCCCGGCCCCCGCCAGGCCCCCGGCACCAGCCTGCGCAGTGACCACGCCGCCCCCGAGACGGCCACCGAGGTCACCCTCGAACTCACCGCGGGCGGCCGCCGCCTGGAGATCACCCGGCGCCCCGAGCAGCCCCGCCCCAAGAAGCGCGGTACCGGCACCACCCGGGACAAGGCCCAGAGCCTGCTGCGCGAACACCTCGGCGAGCGCGGCTGGCAGGGGCTCAGCCGCTCCCACCAGGAGATCGGCGAGGAGATCGAGCAGCTGCTCGGCATGAGCCGCGAGCAGTTCTGCCAGGTGGTGCTGCTGCCCCAGGGCGAGTTCGCGCGCTTCCTGCGCGCCGACGCGGAAGCCCGGGGCCGGCTCCTGGGACGGCTCTTCGACACCCGCCGCTTCGCCGCCGTCGAAGCCCTGCTCGCCGAACGGCGCCGGGCCGCCGAGGCCAAGGTGCGCGCGGGCGACGAGAAGGTGCTCGGGACGGCGCAGCGGCTCGCCCAGGCCGCCGGGGACTGCGCCGACCTGCGCGCCTGGCCGCTCCCCGCCCACCAGCCCGGCGACCCCGGGCTCGCCGAAGCGGTACGGGCCTGGGCGGCCGTGGCCCGCTGCTCGGCCCGCGAACGGCTGACCGTGCGCGAGTACGCCCTCACCGCCGCCGAGCGCCGGCACGCGGCGGCCCGCCGCGCCGCCGAAGAGGCCCGCGAACTCGACCGGCTCCAGCGCCGCCACGCCGAAGCCGTCCACCGCGCCGCCGTCCTCGCCGAGGCCGCACCCGAACGGGAGCGGGTCCGCGCACTCCTCGACCGGGCCCGCCGGGCCGCCCTGGTCGCCCCGGCCCTCGACCTGCGCGACGCCGCGGCCGCCGCTCACCGGGCCGCCGCGCACGCCGTCGACGACGCGCGCCAGCGGCTGCACACCGACCTCGCCGAAGCGGGCGCGGAGCAGCTGGCCGCCCTCGAACAGCGTCTGCGCGGGGAACTCGGCGCGCTCGGCGCCGCCGTACGCGCCGAACAGCGCAGCGCCGACATCTCCCGCGAACGCGCCGCCCTGGAGCGCGAATCCCGCGCCGCCGAGGAGCAGCAGCAGGAGTCCGCGGACTGGCTGGCCCGCTGGGAACCCACACGGGCCGCCCTGCGCGCCCGCGTCGACGCCGCCCAGCAGGCCGCGACCCGGGCCGAGCACCTGGCCGGCCGGCTGGAGCCCGCCCGGCTGCACCTGGCCGCGGCCCGCCGCCGGGACGCGCTCGCCGCCGAGGCCGAAGCCGCCACCGGCGAGCTGCTCTCCGTACGCGAGGAGTCCGCGGCCGCCCGGGAGCGCTGGCTGGAGCTGAAGGAGACCCGGCTGCGCGGGATCGCCGCCGAACTCGCCGGGGCGCTCGTCGCCGGGGAGCCCTGCGCCGTGTGCGGCTCGGCCGACCACCCGGCGCCCGCCCGGCCCGCCCCGGGCCACGTCGACCGCGCCGCCGAGGACGCCGCCCACGCCCGCTTCGAGCAGGCCGAGGAGCGGCGCGCGGCGACCGAGCGCGGGCTGGCCGCCGTCCAGCAGGCCCGTACCGAGGCGGCCGCCGCCGCCGGGGACGCCACCACCGGCGAACTCCTCGCGCGGACCAGGGAACTGACCGACCTGCACGCCGCCGCCCACGCCGCGGCGGCCGGCCTGCACGGAGCCCGCGAACAGCTCGCGCACGCGGAGCGCGAACACGCCACCCGCAGCGCGGACCGCCTCGACGCCGAACGCCGGATCGCCGCCCGCGCCTCCCGCCGCGACGTCCTGGACGAGGAACAGCAGGCGCTGGAGGAAGAGCTGACCCGGGTACGGGCGGGCTCGGCCAGCGTCGCGGAGCGCGCGCGGCTGCTGGAGAACCGGGTCCGGCTCGTCGCGGACGCCGCCGCCGCGCTGCACCGCGCCGACGCCGCCGCCGAACGCCTGAAGGAAGCCGACGGGCGCCTCGCCGACGCCGCGTTCCGGGCCGGTTTCGACACCACCGCGGCGGCCGCCGACGCGGTGCTCTCCGCCTACGAACACAGCAACCTGCAACACCGCATGGACGCCTGGCAGGCCGAAGAGGCCCTGCTGGCCGACCGGTTCGCCGAAGCAGACGCCGTCCGGGCGGCCGCCGAGGCGCCCGCCGACCCGCGCGCCGCGGGGGAACGCGCCGAACGGGCCGCGGCCCGGCTGCGCACGGCCGCCTCGGCCGCCGACGCGGCCCGGCTGCGCTGCGCCGAGCTGGACCGGCTGTCCCGGCAGGCCGAGAGCGAGCTGCGCGCGCTCGGTCCGCTGCGCGAGGACTACGAGCGGGTGGCCGCGCTGGCCGGTCTCACCGCGGGCACCTCCGCCGACAACGAGCGCAAGATGCGCCTGGAGGCCTACGTGCTGGCCGCCCGGCTGGAACAGGTCGCGGCGGCCGCGACGGTACGGCTGCTGCGCATGTCCGGCGGCCGGTACACGCTCGTCCACTCCGACGCCCGGGCGAACGGCCGCGGCCGCTCCGGCCTCGGCCTGCACGTGGTCGACGCCTGGACCGGCAGTGAGCGGGACACCGCGACCCTGTCGGGAGGCGAGACCTTCTTCGCCTCCCTCGCCCTCGCGCTCGGTCTCGCCGACGTGGTGACCGACGAGGCCGGCGGAACCCGCCTGGACACCCTCTTCATCGACGAGGGCTTCGGCAGCCTCGACGAACAGGCCCTGGACGAGGTGCTCGACGTACTCGACTCGCTGCGCGAGCGGGACCGCAGCGTGGGGATCGTCAGCCACGTCGCGGACCTGCGCACGCGGGTCCAGACCCAGCTGGAGATCGTCAAGCAGCGGGGCGGTTCCGCGGTGCGCCACCACACGGGCGGCGCGCCCCGGCCGAGGACGCCGCGGGTCACGGACTGAGCGGCCGCCGGGGCAGCGGCGAGGAGTAGACCACGCTGGTCGTCACCGCGCCGAGTCCGGAGATCCTGCCCGTGACCTCCTCCAGGTGCGCCATCGAGCGGGCCACGACCTTGAGCACGAAGCAGTCGTCGCCGGTGACGTGGTGGGCCTCCAGGATCTCCGGCGTGGCCTCCAGCAGAGCGTGGAACGGCTTGTAGTTCCCGTGCGGATAGCGCAACCGCACCAGCGCCATGATCGCCTTGCCGAGCCGCTGCGGATCGACGACCGCCGTGTACCCGGTGATCACGCCCGCCTCCTCCAGCCGCCGGACCCGCTCGGTGACCGCGCTCGGGGACATCGAGACGGCGCGGGCCAGCTCGGCGAAGGTGGCGCGGCCGTCCGCCTGGAGGGCTTCGAGGATGCGCCAGTCGGTGGCGTCGGGGGAATAGCCGGGCATGGTGCAGATGTAGCAGGGGAAACCACGGCCCGACAAGCGAAAGCCAGGGGAATCCCACTTCCGGAGATGATCACCCGCCCATAGATTCTGAGCCATGACGACGACACAGCAGCCCACCGCCGGCCCGGCCACCACCGCCCCCAACCCGGTCCTTCGGGTGCCCCCGGCCGCTCCCGCCGCGGCCGCCGCCTACTTCGCCGCCAGTCTGGCCTTCCACGCGGACGTCTCCGACGTCGCCGGCGCCCTCCGGGCCCACCGCGAGCAGGGCGCCGCACTCGGCTTCCAGATCGTCGACTCGCGCTCCACCCCGTCCTGGGACCAGGCCCACGTCCCCGGCGCGGTCCACCTGCCGACGGCCCTCGTCCCGGAGCAGGCCGAGCGGCTCCTGGACAAGGACCTGCCCGTGGTCACCTACTGCTGGGGCCCCGGGTGCAACGGCGCCGCCCGCTCCGCCCTCGCGCTCGCCCGGCTCGGCTTCCAGGTCAAGGAGATGCTCGGCGGCATCGAGTACTGGATCCGCGAGGGCTTCGAGGTCGAGACCTGGCAGGGCACCGAGCGGCGCGCCGAGGCCGACCCGCTGACCGCCCCCACCGACTCCGACGACTGCGGCTGCTGACGCCGGGCCACGACGACGGGCCGCCCGCTCCCCGGTGGGAGCGGACGGCCCGTCATCGCGCCTCGTCGGCCGACGCGGCGGCCGTTACAGCTTGGACAGCTCGTCCACCAGGTCGTCCAGCCCCAGCGAACCCTGTGACAGCGCCGCCATGTGCCAGGCCTTCAGGTCGAACGAATCCCCGTGGGCGGCGCGGGCGTTGTCCCGGCCCAGCAGCCAGGCGCGCTCGCCCAGCTTGTAGCCGATCGCCTGGCCCGGCATCGAGAGGTAGCGGGTCAGCTCGCTCTCGATGAAGTCTGCGGGCCGCCCGCTGTGCAGGCCGAAGAACTCCTGCGCCAGGTCCACGGTCCAGGTCTCGCCCGGGTGGAACGGCGAGTCCGCCGGGATCTCCAGACCCAGGTGCATGCCGATGTCGACGATGACCCGCGCGGCCCGCATCATCTGGCAGTCCAGGTAGCCCAGGCGCTGCTCGGCGTCCGTCAGGTAGCCCAGCTCGTCCATCAGGCGCTCCGCGTACAGGGCCCAGCCCTCGGCGTTGGCGCTGACGATGCCCACGGTGGCCTGGTAGCGGGAGAGCTGGTCCGCCACGTGGGTCCACTGCGCGAGCTGCAGGTGGTGGCCCGGAACGCCCTCGTGGTACCAGGTCGAGACCAGGTCGTAGACCGGAAAGCGGGTCTGCCCCATGGTCGGCAGCCAGGTGCGGCCCGGGCGCGAGAAGTCCTCCGAGGGGGAGGTGTAGTACGGGGCCGCGGCGCCGCCCGCCGGGGCGATCCGCGACTCCACCTTCCGCACGCGCTCGGCGAGTTCGAAGTGGGTGCCGTCGAGGTTCTCGATGGCCTCGTCCATGATGCCCTGCAGCCAGGCCTGGACCTCTTCGACGCCCTCGATGTGGGTGCCGTGCTCGTCGAGGTGGCGCAGCGCCTCCCAGGGACCCGCGCCGGGCAGGATCTTGGCCGCCTCGGTCTTCATCTCGGCGAGCAGCCGGTGGTACTCCGACCAGCCGTAGGCGTACGCCTCGTCCAGGTCCAGGTCGGTGCCGTTGAAGTAGCGCGACCATCGGGCGTAGCGCTCGCGGCCCACCGGGTCCGGCGCGCCCTTGACGGCCGGGGCGTACACGTCGCGCATCCAGTCGCGCAGCGAGACGACGGCGGCGTTCGCCTCCTCGACGGCGGCGTCGAGCTCGGCCCGCAGGCTCTCCGGGCCGGCCGCGGCGAAGTCGGCGAAGAAGCCGGGGCCGTCGCCGTCCTCACCGGCCCAGGTGCCGAGCTGGCCGATGAAGGTGGCGGTGGGGCGCGGGCTGCCGAGCAGGCCGCGGTCCAGACCGAGCTGGAGGCACTCGCGGTACCCGGCGAACGCGGCGGGAACCGCGCGCAGGCGCTCGGCGATCGCGGCCCAGTCCTCGTCCGTGTCGGCCGGCGTCAGGGTGAAGACCTCGCGGACGCTGTGCACCGGCGAGTGGATGTTGCTCACCGCGCGCAGGTCCTCGTCGGCTTCGTGCACGGCGAGTTCGGCGGTCAGGCGCTCGCGCAGCAGCCGGGCGCAGCGGCGCTCGGCGTCACTGTCGCCGCCCGGGAGCCGCTCGGCGGCGTCGAGCCTGGCGAGGGTCTTGCGGGCGAGTTCGGCGGAGGCCTCGCGCCCCGCGGGCGAGAAGTCCGGAAGTTTCGCGGAACTCGCGGCGACACCGAGGTAGGTGCCGGTGATCGGGTCGAGTGCGATCAGGTCGTCGACGTACGCGTCCGCGACCTGGCGGGGCAGCTGGTTACCGCTGTGGAGGGTGTCTGGCATGCGGACATCTTCGTACGGAAGACCCGCCCGCGTCACTAGCGTTCGCTGTCAGCAGCCTGACGCGGGCGGGAACGGCGGGGTGCGGTCCCGCGCGCGGAAGACGGCCGTGGTGCGGCGAGGACGACGCCGCGCCCGCCCCCCGCCCGGGCCGGGCGGCGCGCGCCCCGGGGCGGGGGCCCCGCCCCGCGCCCCCCCCCCCCCGCGGGGGCCGCGGCGGCGCACGGGGCGGC
>NZ_JBEXPB010000030.1:0-82456 GCF_040611795.1 Streptomyces sp. NPDC006529
CGGCGGGCCTCGGCCTCGGCCGGTTCCCGCCGCCGCTCGGCTCCGGGCCCCGGCCGCAACTCGCGCCCTCCCAGCCGCGGGCCCGCCGCCAGGCGACCGGCGGGAATGCGCCAGCGGGGCGTTGCGGGCCTGGCGGCACCGGCCCGGCGCGGGCTTGACTTCGCGGTCATGAGACGACACACGATCGCGGGCGCGCTCGGCGCCCTCGTGCTCGCCGCGACCGCGCTGACCGGCGCGGGTCCGGCCGCCGCCGCGCCGGATGCCGCCACCCCGGCCGCCGCCGCACCGGCCACCCCGGCTCCGGTGGCCCGGGCGGCCGCCACCCCGCCCGCCGAGTTCGGCAGCGACTGGCACGATCCGCTCACCGCCGCCCCGCCCGTCGCGAAACCGGCCACGCGCTCCTGCGAAGTCACCCTCGTCGAGGCCCAGTTCCGCGACTTCACGCCGTACCGGGGGAGTTACGCGCCCCCCGCCGGCTGCGGCGCCTCCTGGAGCAAGGTGGTGCTCCGCCTCGACGGCAAGGTCAAGGGGCGCCAGTTCGACCGGCTCGGCCATCTCTCCGTCGGCGGCGTCGAGATCCTGCGCACCTCCACCCCCGAGCCCTCGCCCGACGGCATCGCCTGGTCCGTGGAGAAGGACGTCACCCGCTACAGCCCCACCCTGCGCGCCGCGCAGCCGGTCGAGATGCTCATCGGCAACGTCGTCGACGACACCTACACCGGGGTCATCGACGTCAAGGTGACGCTCACCTTCTACGCCGCCGAGCACGGCCGGGGCCGCCCGGCCGCCGAGGTCCCCGACCGGGTCCTCCCGCTCACCTCCCCGACGCTGACCACCCCGCGCAACACCGAGCGGATCCTGGCCGAGGTCTACGCCACCGGATCGGGCGGCGGCTGCGAGGAATTCTGGTACCTGGCCACCCCGGACGCCGCCCCGTACTCCTGCAAGGCGGCCGAAGGGCCCTACCGCGAGATCCGCATCGCCGTGGACGGCCAACTCGCGGGCATCGCGGCCCCGTTCCCCACCGTGTGGACCGGCGGCTGGTCGAACCCCTTCCTCTGGTACGTCACCCCCGCGCCCCGCGCCTTCGACGTGCAGCCCGTCGTCTACGACCTCACCCCCTTCGCCGGCCTCCTCAACGACGGCCGCGCGCACCGCGTGGAGGTCTCCGTCGCCGGAGTGCCCGCCGGGCAGAGCGGCTGGAGCACGCCCGCGAACGTGCTGCTCTGGCAGGACCCGGGCCGCCAGGTCGTCACCGGCGCGCTGACCCGTAGCGAGCAGAGCGAACCGGCCAACTCCAGCGTCTACACGCCGGGTCCGCAGCACCGCGTCGACACCACGGCCGGACACCGGCTCACCGTCAGCGGATACCTGAACACCTCGCACGGCCGCGTCACGACCACCATCAGCCGCACCCTGGCCAACACCTCCGTCCACCGCTGGACCGACGGGGAGAACCAGGACGCCCTCGTCGCCGACTGGTCGGACGACGAGAGCGTCACCAGCGGCCGCACCACCACCAGCACCCGGCGCGCCTACGGCATGAACGGCGAGACCACCCTCGGCGCCGACGGGCGGCTGCGCACCGTCATCTCCCTCGGCGACCGGGCCGACACGGCCGCCGTGCGCGACGACGCCGCCCGGCTGTCCTGGTCCCGGCTGGACGACCGCTACACCGGCGACGCCTCCTACACGGCCGGCGTGCCGCGCGAACAGCGCCACGCGGTCGGCACCAGCAGCGAGCGCTACCGGCTCACCGGTTCCGGCGGCTGCTACGACCGCACGGTGACCAGCGTCCAGGGGACCCTCACCCAGGACCTGCGCCGCTGCTGACCCGCCACCGCGGGCCCGGGCCGCCTCCCCGCGCCCGGGTCCGCCTCCCCACGCGGGGGAGGCGCCGGGCGGCCGTGACATTCGTACCGCCCGGGTGCGTACGGGCGGCTCTGCCGCCGGGGCGGCCCCGGTCCCTACGGTGGGGGGCATGACGACGACAGCCCCGCCCGCCACCGACTGCGAACGCGGCCCGATGGGCGCGCCGAACGGCTTCACCCTGCTGCCCTGGCTGCTCATGGGCATGGGCGCGGTGTCCAACCTCTTCCAGGGGCGGACACCGCAGCCGTGGATCGGCGCCCTGGGCGTGCTGGTGTTCAACTCCCTCTACATCAGCGTGGTGTTCCGCGCCTTCGTCCCCCGCAAACGGGAGGCCTTGAGCACCCGGATCAGCCTGGCCGCGCTGGGCGCGGTGACCCTCGCCCTGGCCCTCGCCTACGGCGGCAACTGGCTGCTCTTCTTCCCGCTGCTGGGTCTGGCCACCGGGGCGGTGGTCCGCGGCCGCCGCGTCACCCCGGTGATGCTCGGCCTCAGCCTGGTGGCCGGCGCGGTCGCCTGGCGGCACGAGGGGTGGGGCGGGGTCAGCGGCATCCTCTACGGCACCTTCCTCTCCGGGATGGTGACCGCCGCGATCCTCGCCCTGTCCGAGACCGTGGCCGAGCTGCGCGAGACCCGGCAGGAGCTGGCGCGCGGCGCGGTGGAGCAGGAGCGGCTGCGCTTCTCCCGGGACCTGCACGACCTGCTCGGGCACACCCTGTCGGTGATCGTGGTGAAGTCCGAGGCGGCCCGCCGGATCGCCCCGCGCGACATGGACGCGGCCGTGGCGCAGATCGTGGACATCGAGTCGATCGGACGGCAGGCGCTCGTGGAGATCCGGGAGGCCGTCACCGGTTACCGCGAGTCGAGCCTGGCGGAGGAGCTGGACCGGGCCCGCGCCGCGCTCACCGCGGCCGGGATCGAGCCCGCCGTCCACCGGTCCGGGCCGCCGCTGACCCCGCGGGCCGAGGCCCTGCTGGGCTGGGTGGTCCGCGAGTCGGTCACCAACGCGGTCCGGCACAGCGGCGCGGCGCACTGCTCGATCGAGGTGACCGGCGGCGCGGAACGGGCCCGCGTGGTGATCGCGGACGACGGGGGCGGCGTAGGCTCGGCGGCGCCCGGCAGCGGGCTCACCGGACTGGCCGAGCGCCTCGCGGCGGCGGGCGGGACCCTGCGCAGCGGTCCGCAGCCGCGCGGGGGGTTCCGGGTCGTCGCCGAACTCCCGGTCGACGAGAGCACGGGCTGAGGAGGACGCGATGATCAAGGTCTTGCTGGCCGAGGACCAGGGGATGATGCGGGGCGCCCTGGCGCTGCTGCTCGGGCTGGAGGAGGACATCGAGGTCGTGGCCCAGGTCGCGGCCGGTAACGAGATCCTGCCCGCGGCCCTGGCCGCCCGGCCCGACGTGGCCCTCCTCGACATCGAACTCCCCGGTCTCAGCGGCCTCGACGCCGCCGCCGAACTGCGCACCCGCTGCCCCGGCACCCGGGTGCTGATCCTGACCACCTTCGCCCGCCCCGGCTACCTGCGCCGGGCGATGGAGGCGGGGGCCGGCGGCTTCCTCGTCAAGGACGGCCCCGTGGAGGAGCTGGCCGCCGCGATCCGGCGGGTGCTGGCGGGGGAGACGGTCGTCGACCCCGCGCTCGCCGCGGCCGCCCTGAGCGCGGGCCCGAACCCGCTGACTCCGCGCGAACGCGACGTCCTGACCGCGGCCGCCGACGGCGCGACCGTCTCCGACATCGCGGCGAGGCTGCACCTGTCGGAGTCGACGGTGCGCAACTACCTGTCCGCGGCCATCGGAAAGACCGGCACCCGCAACCGCATGGAAGCCGTCCGCGCCGCCCGCCGCCAGGGCTGGCTGTAACTACCCTGCCGCGACCGCGGTTCAGGCGCCGAACGAGCCGTGACGGCCCGCGCCCCCGGTGAAGCGGGCCGCGCCGGCGAGGGTTTCGCCGGTGGTCAGCGGAACGAGGCCGTGGCGGAACTCCCCGGCGAGGGCTTCCGGTTCGGGAAGGCCGTGCTGCTCCAGCACCGACAGCCGGTCGTGCCGCAGGCACAGCTGCGGGAACGCGGCGATCTCGCGGGCGAGGGATTCCGCCGCCTCGCGTGAACGGCCCGCCGGAACCAGGCGGTTGACGAGCCCGATGGCGTGCGCCTCGGCCGCCGGTACGGCGCGTCCGGTGAGGATCAGGTCCATCGCCCGGCTCTCGCCGATCAGCCGGGGGAGGCGGACCGTACCGCCGTCGATCAGGGGCACGCCCCAGCGGCGGCAGAACACGCCGAAGACCGCGTCCTCCTCGGCGACCCGCAGGTCCGCCCAGAGGGCCAGTTCCAGCCCGCCCGCCACCGCGTGCCCGGCGACCGCCGCGATCACGGGCTTGCTCAGCCGCATCCGAGTGGGACCCATCGGTCCGTCCCCCTCGGCCTCGGCCCGGTTGCCGCGTCCGGTGCCGATGGCCTTGAGGTCGGCGCCCGCGCAGAAGGTACCGCCCTCGCCCCACAGCACCGCGACCGCGGCGTCCGGATCCGCCTCGAAGGTGCGGAAGGCCGCGGCCAGCCGCTCGGCGGTGGGCCCGTCCACGGCGTTGCGGGCCCCGGGCCGCGAGAGGACCACCGTGAAGACGGGCCCGTCGCGTTCGATCCGTACCGCTGCGTTCGCGTCCTCCACCGTGCACCCCTTTGGCTCAGCCGCCCGAAGGGGCCCATTGTGCCGAGTCCGGCGCGGACCGCGGTACGGGCCCGCCCGCCGGACGCAGGCCGAGCGCCAGGCCGACGAGCACCACCGCCAGCCCGGCCCACACGGCCGCTCCCGGCGGGCCGCCGCCCGTGACCGCGCCGCCGGCCGCGGCCGCGAGCGGGGCCACGCCGGTCAGCAACCCGGCCCGTCCGGCGCCGACGGCGGCCACCGTCGAGTACCAGAGCACGAAGGCCGCGGCCGTGACCAGCAGGGCCAGGTACCCGACGGCCGCCCACTGCCGGGGTCCCAGGGCGGCCGCGGAGGACGCCGGTTCCGTGGCCGCCGCGAGGACCAGGAACATCACCGCGCCGAGCCACACCGAGTGCACGGACACGCCCCATGCGCCGTGCCGCCGCAGCACCGGCACCGCCAGCAGGGTGAACCCGGCCTCGCAGGCCAGCGCGAGCGCCGCCCACGCCACTCCGGCCGCGTCGGTCCGCCCCGTCCCCTCCACGAGCACCGCTCCCGCCACCACGACCGGCGCGGCCAACAGGACCCGGCGGCTCGGCCGTTGGCGTTCCAGCACCGGACCGATCACCCCGAGGAGGACGGGTACGCAGGCCACCGCCACGGCGATGACGGCGGGTTCCGCGTGCGCGACCCCGCGCACGACGGCGATGTTGAACACGACCAGCCCGGTGGCCGCGATCCCGGCCAGCCACAGCCACTCCCGCCCGCGCGGCCGCACCAGCCGCACCCCGGCCGCCCGCGCCAGCGCCAGCAGGATCAGGGAGGCGGCGGCGTAGCGGACGGCCTGGGCGGTGAAGAGGGGCGCGTCGGTGAGTGTGGCGGAGACGTTGACGCTGGTGCCGACCAGCGCCATGCCGAGCACGCCCGGGCCGAGCGAGCGGACGGCGGAGCGGGCGCCGGCAGGAGGACCGGTGGGGGAAGGGAGGACGGCCGGGGCCGGGCGGGAGGTGGTGGTCATGGTGTCCACTGTGTGCCGACAATGGACCCATGAGCAGGTCCAAAGACACCGAGATCCAGAGGTCCAAAACCGGGGACGCAGACCCGGTGGCGCCCCTGGGCTCCGTTCCCTCGGCCTCATCCGCTCCCTCCTTCCCCTCCGTCCCCTCCGCCCTCGGCTCCGACTTCCTCCAGCTCGACATCGGCCAGGCGCCGCCGGGCGGCCGCACCGCATGGCTGGCCGACCGTCTCCGCGCGGCGATCGCGGACGGCCGCCTGCCCGTGGGCAGCCGCCTCCCGGCGAGCCGGGTGCTGGCCGAGGAGCTGCGCGTCGCGCGCGGCGTCGTGACCGAGGCCTACCAGCGCCTCGCCGAGGCCGGTCAGGTGGCGGGCCGGGGCCGCCTCGGCACCACGGTCGTGGCCGCCCCGCCGCCGCCCGGATCCGCGCCGGGCACGGCCGCCGCCGAGGCCCGGGGGCAGGCACCGGGCGCGGCGGCGCGGGCCCTGTTCGGCTCCGGGGCGCGGGCGGGGGCGGTCGACGCGCTCCGGGCCGCCCCCTGCCGGATCGACCTCTCGCCCGGCGTCCCCGACCTCGCGGCCTTCCCGCGCGCCGCCTGGCTGCGGGCCGAGCGCGCCGTCCTGGGAAGCCTGCCGCCGTCCGGCTTCGGCTACGGGGATGCCCGGGGCGCCCCGGCCCTGCGGACCGCGGTCGCCGACTGGCTCGCCCGCAGCCGGGGGATCAGGGCCGACCCCGGCGAGGTGGTCGTCGTAGCGGGGGTGGCCCAGGCGCTGGGCCTGCTCGGGGCCGTGCTCCGGGCGCGGGCGGTGGACCGGATCGCCGTGGAGGACCCCGGCTCGCTCGGGACCCGGCAGCAACTGGAGTACGGCGGGCTCACCACCGTCCCCGTGCCGGTGGACGAGGGCGGCCTGCGCGTGGACGCCCTGCGGGCCACCGGCGCGAAGGCGGTCCTGCTGACCCCGGCCCACCAGTTCCCGACCGGGGTGGTGCTGGACGGCGAGCGCCGCCGTGCCCTGCTGGGCTGGGCCGCCGAGGAGGACGGGCTGATCATCGAGGACGACTACGACGCCGAGCACCGCTACGACCGCGCCCCCGTCCCCGCGCTGCGCTCGCTGCTGGCCGAACGGGTCTGCTACGCGGGCAGCGTCTCCAAGCTCCTCGCCCCCGCGCTCCGGGTGGGCTGGCTCCTCGTCCCGCCGCGCCTCCACGAGGCCGTCGTCACCGCCAAGCGCAACGCCGACCTCGGCAACGCGGTCCTTCCCCAGCTCGTCCTGGCCCACCTCATGGCGTCGGGGGAGCTGGAACGCCACCTGCGGTTCGTCCGCCGGCGCCACCGCGCGCGCCGTGACGCGATGCTGCGGGCCATCGGCGCGCACCTGCCGGGGGCGCGGGTGCACGGCGCCGCGGCCGGACTGCACCTGACGGTCACCTTCGGGGGTCCGGGCGCGCCCCGGGGAGGGGGCGGCGCCGACGTCCGGTTCTCGGACACCGACCTCGCCGCCGCCGCGCTGGACGCGGGGGTCAAGGCGCATCCGCTGTCCTGGCACCGGCTGCTGCCCGGTCCGCCCGGTCTGGTGCTGGGCTACGCGGCGGGCCCCGCGAGCGAGATCGAGGAGGGGATCGCCGTACTGGGGACCGCCCTGCGCCGCGTCGCCTCACCCGGCTCCTGACCGCCGCCGGGAGCTGCCTCGTACCCCTGCAGCCTGCGACGGAAGACCCGGGAAAAGTTTTTCGCGCACCCCGGCAACCTCGGCGGGGGTCGCGCGTCGTGCGGGGGTGAAGGGCGAAATTCCGCGCCCTCCGTCCGACCGTGGAGAACCACCTTGAAGATCGTCAAGCACGCTTCCGGCTCCGCCGCACGTCCCCTCGCCCCGGCCGTGCGCCGCGCGGCCCTCGCCGTCGCCGCCGCGGGGGCTCTGGTTTCCCTGGCCGCCCCCGCGTACGCCGCCGGTGTGGCCACGCCCTCGTCCAGCGCTGCGCCGAGCGTCGCCCCGAGCGCCGGCGCGGGCGCCGGTTCCACCGCCACCCCGAGCAGCTCCCCCAGCGTCCGTCCGAGCGGCCCGGCCACCCCCGGCCCCGCGGAGCCCAGCTCCTCCCCGTCGGTGGCGGTCCCGGGCTCCGCTCCGTCCGCTTCCGCCGGCGTGCAGCAGCCCTCCGCCGCACCCTCCGCGCCCACCGCTCCGGAGCTCGCGCATACTGGCGGGAACCCGGCCACCATCGCCCTGGGCGCGGGCGCCGCGGCGCTGCTCATCGCGGGCGGCGGCACCCTGTACGCCGTACGGCGCCGCGCCGGCCACTGACGTGCTCCACCCGAGGAACGCCCTGCTCATGCCGTACCCCGCCGCGCTGCGGCCCGCACCACACGTACGCCTCGTCCTGCCCGGCTCCGGCCGGGCGGGGCGGGGCGCCCGCTTCCTGCGCGCCCTGCGTGCCCTGCGCGGGCCGGCCGGGTGGCTCGTCCGCGACGAGGCCGGCCGGGGGCGGGCGGTGGCGGGCCGGGCCCGCCCGCCGAGGGCGTCCGCGGGTGCCTACGCGGCCCCGTTCGCCGACGGGTTCACCGGCGCCGACGGCGATGCCTTCGAGCGGCCGCCCACGGTCACCGAGCTGTACCACGCGCACCGGCTGCGGATGGTCCGCCTGGCCGTGCTCCTCGTGGACGATCCGGCCACCGCCGAGGACGTGGTCCAGGACGCCTTCACGGCCCTGTACCGGCGCCACGGCGAGCACATCACCGAGATAGACAACGCCCTCGGCTACCTCCGGACGGCCGTGGTCAACACGGCCCGTTCCGTACTGCGGCGCCGGCGCACGGTCCGCGCCTGGACCCCGCCGGCCGAGGCCGACGTACCGTCCGCAGAGGAGTACGTGGTCCTCGACGAGGAACACCGCGAAGTACTGGCCGCCCTCGGCCACTTGACCCCGCGCCGCCGCGAGGTGCTCGTGCTGCGGTACTGGGCCGACCTGAGCGAGGCGGAGATAGCAGCCACCCTCGGGATCAGCCGGGGCGCGGTGAAGTCGACCGCGAGCCGCGCCCTGGACGCGCTGGAGCGCATCCTGGAAGGCCGGATATGACCACCCCCACCCCGTTCCCCCTGCCCCGGGCCTCCACCCCCGCCGGCTCCGACGGCTCCGGCCGCACCGACGGCGCGGCGTTCCGCGACGGCGCGTCGGGCAACGGCGCGTTCGAGAGCGGTGCGTTCGACGGCGGCGCGTTCGACGCGGGCACCGCCCGTCCCGCCACCGGCGCCGGCCGCCCCGGCCACGCCTTCGCCCCCGGCCCCGCCGCCCGAACGAGCGGACCGTACGGGATCGTGCCCGGCTCCGACTCCGGCTCCGGCGGCTTCGGCGGCGGTGGGGACGACGGGGACGGAGGAGAGGGCCGGGACGGCGAGCGGCCCGTCGAGCGGCGGCTGCGGGCGGCGCTGTCGGCGCGCGCCGAGCAGGTCACCGTGCGCGGGCTGCGGCCCGCCGATCCCCCCGGCCCGCACCTGCGGCGGCTGCCGTCCCTGCCGCTGCGCCGGTTCGCGCTGCCGCTGGCCGGGCTGGCCGCGGCCGCGGCGGTCGCGGTCGGGTACGTCGCCCTCGCGCCCGATCAGAGCCCGCGTCCCGTGCCCCCCGCGTCCCCGCCCCCGCTGCCCGCGTCACCGCGGCCGACCCCTTCGCCCGAAGGGGTGGAGCGGTCCCCGGAGCCCTCGGTCGCCCCCTCGGCGAGTCCGTCCGCCGGCGCGTCCACCGCGGCGCCCCGGACCCCGTCGGCCTCCCGGAGCACCCCGTCGAACCAGCCGTCCCGCCCGCCCGCCACGGCCGGCGGCCCCGGATCGGTCCCCTCCGGCTCCGGTTCCCCCACCCCGCAGGGCTCCACGTCCCCGAGTCTCAGCGCGCCGCCGGGCCGGTGACGGCCGCGACCAGCGGCGCGAGGTCCGGGTGCGCGGCGGCCGCGTCCAGGGCCTCGCGCAGCGCGGTGTCATTCGTCGGCCGGGCGGCCGCCAGCAGGGCCAGCCCCGCCTCGGTGACGTCGGTGTAGATGCCCCGGCGGTCCGTGTCGCAGAGGTAGCGGCTGAGCAGTCCGCGGTCTTCGAGGCGGGTGACCAGGCGCGTGGTCGCGCTCTGGCTGAGCACCACCGAGTCGGCGACCTGGTGCATGCGCAGGTGCCCGCCGGGCCCGTTGTGCTGGCGGCTGAGGACGTCGAGGAGCGAGTACTCGCGGACGCTGAGCCCGTGGCCCGCCTGGAGGGCCCGTTCGATGTGGGTCTCGATCCTGCCGTGCAGCAGGGAGAGGGCGCACCAGCCCTGGGAGAGGGCGGTCGGGGCGCCGTCCGTGGCGGTCATGGGTCCTCCTCGCGTCACGCGCGGGACACGCGCACCCCTTCAGGATAGGACACATCCGCGATAGCCCGCGCTTGCAACTATCCCGCGTGTGCAATTAATGTGGACGCTCGTAAGGCGCTGCGGCAACGGCTTCGTCCCGGGCTCCCCGGGTGGCTGCGTGCCGCGCCTCCCCCCACACACAGTGCACCGCCGAAGGGTTTCTCCTCATGCCACTCGCCCTGCTCGCCCTCGCCATCGGGGCCTTCGGGATCGGCACCACCGAGTTCGTGATCATGGGCCTGCTGCCCGAGGTCGCCGCCGGTTACGGCGTCTCGATCCCCACCGCCGGATTCCTGGTCACCGGGTACGCCCTCGGGGTCGTCCTCGGCGCGCCGCTGATGACCGTCCTCGGCACCCGCGTGCCCCGCAAGCGCATGCTGATGCTGCTCATGGGCCTCTTCGTCGCGGGCAACCTGCTCTCCGCCCTCGCTCCCGCCTTCGGGGTCATGCTCGCCGGCCGGGTGCTCGCCTCCCTCGCCCACGGCGCGTTCTTCGGCATCGGCGCCGTCGTCGCCGCGGAACTGGTCGCCCCGGAGAAGAAGGCGGGCGCGATCGCGATGATGTTCACCGGGCTCACCGTCGCCAACGTCGTCGGCGTCCCGCTCGGCACCCTGGTCGGCCAGCACCTCGGCTGGCGGGTCACCTTCGTCATCGTGGCCGGTCTCGGCGTCCTCGGCCTGCTGGGGATCGCCCGGCTCGTCCCCGACCTGCCGCGCCCCGAGGGCGTCCGGTTGCGGCACGAGCTGGCCGCCTTCCGCAACGTCCAGGTGCTGCTCGCCATGGCGATGACCGTGCTCGGCTTCGGCGGGGTCTTCGCCGCGATCACCTACATCACCCCGATGATGACGCACGTCGCGGGCTACGCCGACACCTCCGTCACCTGGCTGCTCGTCCTCTTCGGGCTCGGCATGGTGGGCGGGAACCTGCTCGGCGGCCGGTTCGCCGACCGCCGCCTGATGCCGATGCTCTACGCGACGCTGGGCGCGCTGGCGCTCGTCCTGGCCCTGTTCACCGTGACCGCCCACCACAAGGCCGCCGCCGCGCTCACCATCTTCCTGATCGGCGCCCTCGGCTTCGCCACGGTGCCGCCGCTCCAGAAGCGGGTGCTCGACCAGGCCGCGGGCGCCCCCACCCTGGCCTCCGCCGTGAACATCGGCGCCTTCAACCTCGGCAACGCCCTCGCCGCCTGGCTCGGCGGGCTCGTCATCGCGGGCGGCCTGGGCTGGACCGCCCCCAACTGGGTCGGCGCCGCCCTCGCCGCCTCCGCGCTGGTCCTCGCCCTCGTCTCCGGCGCCCTGGAGCGGCGCACCGCCCGGGCCGGCCGGCTGGTCGCGGCGGGCGGCGCCGCCGGCGAGCGCGAGGAAGCACCGCTCCGAGTCGCGTAGTGCGCCGCCCGGTGGGAGCTTGGTGGGGGATGTGAGGTGACCATGGGGCGAACCGGGAAGATACGCACCGCCGCGACGGCCGTGGCCGTCGCGGCGGCCACGCTCGCGGCCGGAGGCTGTACGTCGGCCCCCGCGAGCGGCCGTACGGACGGCCCCGCGGCCGCCAGCTCACCGGCCGTCCCGGGCAGCCCCGACCCGTCGGCGTCCAGCGCCCGCGCCCCCTCACCGAGCCGCAGCTACCCCCTGTCCACCGCGCCGCGGACGATCCCGGCCGTCCGCACCTTCGAAGCGGCGCGCGGCCCCGGCTGGAAGCCCGCCCCGCAGGCACGGGTCGTCGTCGCCCGCGCCGACGCGGCCGCCCTCGGCGACGAGGGGAAGATGCTCGCCCGCGACCTGGAGCTGGGCTACGCCGAGGACGGCGGCCCGCTCCGGCCCGGCGACGTGGAACTCGCTCTCGACAAGGCCCCCGCGAGCGGCGCCAAGGCCGCCCCGGAGTCCTACACCCTCACGGTGCGGGGCGGCGGCGTCCGCATCACCGGGCCCGACGACGCCGGGGTCTTCTACGGCACGCGCACCCTCGAACAGGCCGTCCGCGGCGCCGGATCCATCGGCGAGGGAACGGTCAAGGACGCGCCGGACCGCCCGCAGCGCGGCCTGAACCTCGACATAGCCCGCAAGAACTTCACCGCGCCGTGGATCGAGGACCGGCTGCGCGAGATGGCCGACCTCAAGCTCAACCAGCTGGGCCTGCACTTCTCCGACGACCAGGCCTTCCGCATCGCTTCCGTCAGCCACCCCGAGATCGTCTCCGACCCGCACCTCAGCCAGGCCGAGGTGCGCGCCATCGTGGCCCTCGCCCGGAGCCTGCACATCGAGGTCGTCCCCGAGATCGACTCGCCCGGACACCTGGGCGCCGTCCTGCGCGCCCACCCCGCCCTCCAGCTGCGCGACGCGGCCGGGCGGGCCGTCAAGGGCGCCGTGGACATCTCCGACCCGGCGTCCGCGCGGCTCGTCGACGAACTGCTGCGCGAATACCTGCCGCTCTTCCCCGGCGCGCGCTGGCACGTCGGCGCCGACGAGTACCAGGCGCTGGTCGTCAAGGACCCGCAGGCCTCCTTCCCGCAGCTCGCGGCGGCCGCCCGGAATCGGTACGGCGCCGGGGCGCGCGTCTTCGACCTGGCCACCGGCTGGCTGAACGACCGCGCGGCCGTGGTCCGCGCCGCCGGCCGGCAGCCCAAGGCGTGGAACGACGGCTTCTTCACCGGGGGCGCGGCCACCGCCGCGCGGGACGTCGAGGTGGAGTACTGGACGGGCAAGGAGATCGGCGCCCGCCCGCCCCTGGAGTACCTGCGCGAGGGCCGGCCCGTGGTCAACCTCAACGACGAGTACCTGTACTACGTCCTCGGCGAGCCCAACGACTTCACCTACCCGACCGGCCGGCGGATCTACGAACAGTGGACCCCGCTCGTGCTGCGCGGCACCGAGGCCGTGCCCGCCCGCTACGCCGACCGGATCCTGGGCGCCCGGCTCGCCGTCTGGTGCGACCTGGCCGGATCGCAGACCCAGGCGCAGGTCGCCGCCGGGATCCGGCTGCCGCTGGCCGCCCTCGCCCAGAAGGTCTGGGACCCGCGGCCGCCCGGGCCGACGTGGAGTCAGTTCACCGCGCTGGCCGACCGCCTGAGGTGAAGCGGGATCCCGGGACCGGCCCGCGCGGCGTGCTCCGCCCGGGGTCCGCTCAGTAGGCGCCGTTGACGTTGTCGATCGAACCGTAGCGGGCGGCCGCGTAGTTGCAGGCGGCGGTGATGTTCGCGACCGGGTCGTAGGAGTCGGACGACGTGCCGGGCACGTGGTAGGCCCTGAAGGTGGGGTCGATGACCTGGAGGAGGCCCTTCGAGGGAATGCCCGCGGCCGCGTTGGAGTCCCAGTTGTTGATGGCGAGCGGGTTGCCCGAGGACTCGCGCAGCACGTTGCGGTGAATTCCGTCGTAGGTTCCGGGAATTCCGTGCTGGGCCATGATCTCCAGCGACTGGCGGATCCACCCGTCGAGGTTGTTGGCGTACAGGGTGGTGGGCCGTGCGGAACGGTCGGCGCGGGCGGGCGCGGCCGTGGTATTGCGCTTGGCGACCAGGGTCGTGGCGGTGGCCTTGGCCGATCCCGAACTCGCCTTTGCGGCCCCGCCGATCGTCAGCTTGGTTCCCGGGCGGATGACGGACGGGTCGCTGCCGATCACCGAGCGGTTGTCCGCGTACAGCTTCTTCCAGCCGCCGCTCACGGAATGCGTTTGCGCGATCTTGGAAAGGGTGTCGCCGGGCACCACGGAATAGACCGTGGGCGCGGCGGCCTTCGTCGCGGCCGTGGAAGCGGTGGGCGCCTTGGCGGCCGCGGCCGGCTGAGCGGCCTCCGCCCCGGAGGCGCTGATCAGCGGGAGGGCGAGGGCGAAACCGCCGGTGCCCGCGACGGCGACCAGACGGGCCACCCGGCTGTTCTTGGGACGGCGGTGCTTGCCCGATGCGGACATGGCGCATTCCTCTCCGTCGCCTGCGAGGTGAGCTGTCGGGTTCGGACGGGAGCTGTCCGGCCGCACCGCGGCACGCGTGTTCCGGACATGCCTCGGGCATGACGAAGGCGTGCGTGCCGGTGGTGCGACTTCACCCCGAGCCGGTCCGGATTCATGATCCGGACCGGCGGCCTACCTGGTTCCCCCGCTCCTGCCGTACGTGAAGTGGGATGGGTTTCCGGGTGGCGGCAGGATTCGGCGTTCCACCTGGATTGCGGTGACCGTAAACGAAGAGGGAGGGCGGGAACAAGGGGCGAATTCCGCGTGGTGATCGTCTTATCGGTACCGGTCCGCGGAATGCGTCACACCCGTACGGGTCATGGATCCCGAATTTCATTGCTGGGCCCGGAATTGAGACTTCCGGATCTTTTATGGGTGGCGGCGGTCCGGCCTGTTCCGCGTGACTCACATCACCGCCGGAGCGCCCGTTCCGCATTCAAGGGCAAATCACCCCTAGCTGCCTCTAAAGGTGTTTCTCGCACCTCCACCGGCCGCGCCGCCTCCGGCAGTTCCGCGCACCCGGGCGGCGCTTCCGGCGTCCGCGGGACCCCGGCGTGCGGTTCCGGGGCGCCGTCGGCCGCCCGAAGTGTGCCGGTGGCCCCGACGGGAGGCTCCCGCCGTGTACGTTCGCAGCACGGGACGGATCACAGGAGAGCGGGGTATGACGTGACGCATCGCGTACGAGGGGTCATCGCACGGAGCAAGGGCGCGCCGGTGGAGACGACAACGATCCTCGTGCCCGACCCGGGGCCGGGCGAGGCGCTCGTCCAGGTCCAGGCCTGCGGGGTCTGCCACACCGACCTGCACTACCGGGAGGGCGGCATCAACGACGCCTTCCCCTTCCTCCTCGGCCACGAGGCCGCCGGAGTGGTGGAGGCCGTCGGCCCCGATGTCACCGGCGTCGCCCCTGGCGACTTCGTGATCCTCAACTGGCGCGCCGTGTGCGGCCGCTGCCGCGCCTGCAAGCGCGGGCGCCCCTGGTACTGCTTCGACACCCACAACGCCACCCAGTCCATGACCCTGGAGGACGGCACTCCGCTCTCCCCGGCGCTGGGCATCGGAGCCTTCGCCGAGAAGACCCTGGTCGCCGCCGGCCAGTGCACCAAGGTGGACCCGGCGGCCTCGGCCGCCGCCGCCGGACTGCTGGGCTGCGGGGTGATGGCGGGCCTCGGCGCGGCCCTCAACACCGGGAACGTCGGCCGCGGCGACTCGGTGGCCGTCATCGGCTGCGGCGGCGTGGGCAACGCGGCCGTCGCCGGGGCCCGGCTCGCCGGTGCGGGCCGGATCATCGCGGTGGACCTGGACGACCGCAAGCTGGAACAGGCCAGGGGGCTGGGCGCCACCCACACCGTCAACGGCCGTACCGAGGACGTGGTCAAGGCGGTCCAGGCGCTGACCGGCGGCAACGGAGCGGACGTGGTCATCGACGCCGTCGGCCGCCCCGAGACCTACCGGCAGGCGTTCTACGCCCGCGACCTGGCCGGCACCGTGGTGCTGGTCGGCGTCCCCACCCCGGAGATGGCCCTCGAACTCCCGCTGCTCGACGTCTTCGGCCGCGGCGGCGCCCTCAAGTCCTCCTGGTACGGGGACTGCCTGCCCGAGCGGGACTTCCCGCTGTTGATCGACCTCTACCTCCAGGGCCGCCTCGACCTCGACGCGTTCGTCTCCGAGACCATCGCGCTCGACGACGTGGAGGAAGCCTTCGCCCGCATGGAACGCGGCGAAGTCCTCCGCTCGGTCGTCCTCTTCTGACCACAAGCCCCGGGCCACCCCCCGGCCCGGGGCCCGCCGTCGGCCCAAGGCGCGCCACATCAGCCCCGCCGACGGACCACGGCGCCGCGATGTCAGCCCCGCCGGCGTTTGAGGCGCCGCCGGAGGCAGCACCGGGCCCGCACGGCCCGCACCGGAACCCACCGCACCGGAACCCACCGCACCCGACCCTTGGATCGTCCGTGACCCACAGCCACAGCCCCAGCTACCGCCAGCCCGGCGTAGTCCTGACCGACCACCGCTTCACGGTCCCGCTGGACCACGACCGCCCGGACGGCGAGCGCATCGAGCTGTACGCCCGCGAGGCCGTGGCGACGGGCAAGGACCCGGCCACGCTGCCCTGGCTGCTCTACCTGGAGGGCGGCCCCGGCTTCGGTGCCCGCCGCTTCACCGGCCGCCAGGCCTGGCTGGACCGGGCCCTGACCGAGTTCCGCGTCCTCCTCCTGGACCAGCGCGGCACCGGCCGTTCCACCCCCGCGAACCGCCAGACCCTCCCGCTGCGCGGCGGCCCCGCCGAACAGGCCGACTACCTCGCCCACTTCCGCGCCGACGCGATCGTCCGCGACTGCGAAGCCATCCGCCCCGCCCTCACCGGCGGCGCACCCTGGACCGTACTCGGCCAGAGCTTCGGCGGGTTCTGCGTCACCCACTACCTCGGCGCCGCGCCCGAGGGGCTCAGCGCCGCGCTGATCACCGGCGGCCTGCCGTCCCTCGACGCCACCGCCGACGAGGTCTATGCCACGGCGGTCCCGCGCGTCGAGCGCAAGAACCTGGCGCACTACGCCCGTTACCCGATGGACGTCGAACGCGCCCGCGCCATCGCCGCCCACCTCGCCGAGCACCCCACCGAACTCCCCGGCGGCCACCCGCTCACCCCCGAGGCCTTCCAGTCCCTGGGGATCCTCCTCGGCGGCGGTGACGGCAGCCACCAGCTGCACTACCTCCTGGAGGACGCCTTCGTCCCCACCCCCGCGGGACCCGCCCTCTCCGACGCCTTCCTGGACGGCGTCCGGCCGCTGCTGTCCTTCGCCGGGCACCCGCTGTACGCGCTCCTGCACGAGGCGATCTACGCCCAGGACCCGGCCGCCCCCACCGCCTGGGCCGCCGAACGGGTGCGCGCTGCGGACTCCCGCTTCGACGCCGCCAAGACCCTGGCCGGGGACGAGCCGCTCCTCTTCACCGGCGAGAGCATCCACCCCTGGCACTTCACCACGGACCCGGCCCTGGCCCCGCTCCGCGCGACCGCGGAGGCCCTCGCGGCCCGCACCGGCTGGCAGCCCCTCTACGACCCGGCGCGCCTCGCGGCGAACGAGGTGCCGGTGGCGGCGGCCGTCTACCACGACGACATGTACGTCGACACGGCCCACTCGCTGGCCACCGCCCGGGCCGTTCGCGGCCTGCGCACCTGGGTGACGGACGAGTTCGAGCACGACGGGGTCCGCGCGGGCGGCCCCCGGGTCCTGGACCGCCTGCTCGCCCTGGTCCGCGACGAGGTCTGAGCCGCCGGGCGACGGCGCGGCGGTCCACCCGGCCCGCCGTGCCGTCCCCGGGTATGGCAGGTCGGCGTCCGTCCGCCGGGCCCGTCGCCTATCGTGCGCCCCATGACCGATGCACCGAATCAGCTGGAACCGATGCCCACCGACTGGCAGCGCGCGCTGGCCGTCGTCGCCCATCCGGACGATCTGGAATACGGCGGGGCGGCCGCGGTCGCGGACTGGACGGACGGCGGCCGGGAGGTCGTCTACGTACTGGCCACGCGCGGCGAGGCGGGGATCGACGGGCTCGGACCCGCGCAGTGCGCCCCGCTGCGCGAGGCCGAGCAGCGCGCGAGCGCGGCCGTCGTCGGCGTGCGTTCCGTGGAGTTCCTGGACCACCGCGACGGAGTGATCGAGTACGGTCTCGGCCTGCGCCGCGACATCGCGGCCGCGATCCGCCGCCACCGCCCCGAACTGGTCGTCACGCTGAACCACCGGGACACCTGGGGCGGCGAGGGCGGCGGCGGGTACTGGAACACCCCCGACCACCGGGCGGTCGGCCGGGCCACCCTGGACGCCGCCGGTGACGCGGGCAACCGCTGGATCTTCCCCGAACTCCTCACCGAGCAGGGCCTGGAGCCCTGGAACGGGGTGCGCTGGGTGGCGGTGGCCGGCACCGCCACGCCCACGCACGCGGTGGACGCGGGCCCGGGCTTCGAGCGGTCGGTCGCGTCCCTGCTGGAGCACCGCGCGTACATCGAGGGCCTGACGGACGAGGACCCCGAGACCTACGTGCGCGGCTTCCTGACCGCGAACGCCGAGCGGGTGGCGCCCCGGTTCGGCGGCCGGCCCGCCGTGGCGTTCGAGGTCTTCCCGCGCTGACCCTTCCCCCGCCCTCACTCCACCCCTATCCTGACGCATCGTCAGATCCGAGGGGGGCTGGGCGTGATCGACACGGTGTCCACGGAGATCCGGGAGGGTGAGGAACGGATCCGTCTGGAGGTCGCGGACGGACTCGCGGTCCTCACCCTGTGCCGTCCCGGGAAGCTGAACGGCTGGAGCTGGGAGTCCACCCGCCAGCTCGGCCTGCTCGCCGACCGGATCCGCTTCGACGGCTCCGTGCGGGCGGTGCTCTTGCGCGCCGAGGGGCGGGCCTTCTGTGCGGGCATCGACGTCACCGCCCCCGGCGGAGCCTTCACCGCCACCTCGCCCGCCGAACGGACCCGTGACTACTACGAGGGTGTCCGCTGGGCGCACGAGCGCTTCGCCGTGTTCGCCCGGCTCCCGCAGCCCGTGGTCGCCGCCGTCCAGGGCTACTGCCTCGGCTTCGGCTTCGAGCTGGCCCTGATGGCGGACATCCGGGTCGCCGCGGACGACGCCGTCTTCGCGCTGCCGGAGGCCTCGCTGGGCGTGGCGGTGGACGCGGGCGGCGACCTGCGCATCGCCCGCGAGGCCGGGGCGGGCTGGGCGAAGACGCTCGCGCTGACCGGCCGCCGGATCGACGCGGCGACGGCCGAGCGGCTGCACCTGGTCCAACGGGTGACCACCCGCGTGGACCTGGATGCCGAGGCGCGGGCCCTGGCGGTGGAGATCGCGGCCAACGCCCCGCTCGCGGTCCAGGGCATCAAGCGGGCGATCGACGCCTACGCCGACGCGAACCTGCCGGGCGCCCTGGACCGGGTGGCGATGACCGCGGCCCTGACCCTGACCTCGGAGGACTGTCGCGAGGGCTACACCGCGAAGGCCGCCCGCCGCACCCCGCGCTTCGAAGGGCGCTGAACCGCCCCCGTCCCCGTCCCCGTCCCCGCCCCCGCCGCGCCGTTCACGCCTCGAAGGGCCCGCGGCCCAGCTGCTCGCGGACCGGGACCACCCCCGGGGCGACCACGGAGCGGCGCTGCCAGTTCGCGCCGTCCACCACCAGCGTGTGCCCGGTGACGAAGCGGGCGTAGGGCGAGGCCAGGAAGGTCGCCGCCCAGCCAAGCTCACGGGGCCGGCCGACCCGCAGCGCGGGCTGGCGGGCGTCCTCGGCCCCGGAGCCCGCTGGGTCGAGGCCGCCCCGGATGTCCTCGGTCATGTCCTCGTGCGGGAAGAGGCCCGGCACCAGGCCGTTGATCCGTATCCCGTACGGTCCCCACTCGACCGCCAGGGTCTCCACCAGGTTCTTCACCCCCGCCTTGGCGGCCGCGCTGTGCGCGAAGCCGGGGCCGCCCGTCCAGGCGTAGGAGGCGCCGATGCTGACGATCGACCCGGGCGTACCCGCGGCCAGGTGCCGGCGGCCGAACTCGCGGGTCATGAACCAGGTGCCCGTCAGGGTGATGTCGACCACCGCCCGCCAGGCATTGGGGGAGAGGTCCTCCGCCGGGCAGGGGAAATTGGCCGCCGCGTTGTTGACGAGCACGTCGGGCAGGCCGAGCGCGGCCTCGGCGGCGTCGAAGACCTCCGCGACCCGCTCCGGGTCCCGGATGTCACACACGGCCGCCCTCACCCGGCCCGCCCCGGGGACGGCCGCCAGCTCCTCGCGCGCCGCCTCCAGCCGCTCCGCGCGGCGGCTTGCGATCACCAGGTCCGCGCCGAGCCGGGCGAACTCGGCGGCGATCGCCTTGCCCAGCCCGCTGCCGCCGCCGGTGACCAGGACCACCTGACCGGCGTACGTCCCGGGCGCGAGCGCGGCGGCGCCGAGGGGCGGCGGCCCGGGCAGGCCACCGGGCGGGGGCGGCTTGCGCGGGGAAGGTGACGCGGCTCGTGCGGCCCGTGTGGCAGGGGGCGTCGGGGTGGCGGGCGCGGGCCGTCCGGCCGGGGGGTTCTCGGGGAGCTGCATGGGGCATCGATAGCGCGCCCGGGCTCAGATCACCAGGGGCGCGCAGCGGTTGGCGGCGGTCCGGAGGAACTGGTTCCCCAACGGCCCGCATGGGTTCCCAACACGGCAAGCGACCGCTTAGTATGCCCGCGGAGCGTGGTTCCCCGACGGCGGCTGGAGGCCCCGGATGCAGGCATGGCGAGTACATACCCCGGGTGAGCCCCGTGAGGCCATGCGCCTCGAAGAGATTCCCGAACCGGTGCCCGGCGAGGGCCAGGTGAAGCTCAAGGTGCTCGCGGCCAACGTCAACTTCCCCGACGCCCTGCTCTGCCGGGGCCAGTACCAGATCCGGCCGCCGCTGCCCTTCACCCCCGGCGTCGAGATCTGCGGCGAGACCGAGGACGGCCGCCGCGTCATCGCCAACCCGGCCCTCCCGCACGGCGGTTTCGCCACCCACGTCCTCGCCGACGCGCGCGCCCTGCTGCCCGCGCCCGACAGCCTCGACGACGCCGAGGCCGCGGCCCTGCACATCGGCTACCAGACCGGCTGGTTCGGCCTCCACCGCCGGGCCCGGCTCCAGCCCGGCGAGACGCTCCTCGTGCACGCCGCCGCCGGGGGCGTCGGCAGCGCCGCCGTCCAGCTCGGCAAGGCCGCCGGAGCCACCGTCATCGGCGTCGTCGGCGGCAAGGCCAAAGCGGCCGCCGCCGAGGAACTCGGCTGCGACCTGGTCATCGACCGCCACACCGAGGACCTGGTCGCCCGGGTCAAGGAGTTCACCGGCGGCCGGGGCGCCGACGTCGTCTACGACCCGGTCGGCGGCGACGCCTACACCGCCTCCGCCAAATGCGTCGCCTTCGAGGGCCGGATCCTGGTCGTCGGCTTCGCGAGCGGCACCATCCCGGCCCCCGCCCTCAACCACGCCCTCGTCAAGAACTACGCCATTGTCGGCCTCCACTGGGGCCTGTACGCGAGCAGGGAACCGGCGGCCGTCCTCGCCTGCCACACCGAACTCACCCGCCTCGCGGCCGACGGCGCCATCAAACCCCTCGTCAGCGAACGGGTCCCGCTCGCCGGAGCCGCCGACGCCGTCCAGCGCCTCGCCGACGGCACCACCACCGGCCGCCTGGTCGTCGTACCGGCCCTGGACGGAGGTGCCCGGTGACCACCGCCGACGACGTCCTCGACCGCACCCGCGCGCTGCTCGCCGCCCACCCGCCCGCCGACACCCCCCGCACCGACTTCCTGCGCGCCCGCTTCGACGCCGGGCTCGCCTGGGTGCACTACCCCGAGGGCCTCGGCGGCCTCGGCGCCCCGCGCGCCCTCCAGGTGGTCGTGGACGCCGAACTCGAAGCCGCCGGAGCCCCCGACAACGACCCGCGCCGCATCGGCATCGGACTCGGCATGGCCGCGCCCACCCTCCTCGCCTACGGCACCGACGAGCAGAAGCGCCGCTTCCTGCGCCCCCTGTGGGTGGGGGAGGAGGTCTGGTGCCAGCTGTTCAGCGAGCCCGGCGCCGGATCGGACCTCGCCGCGCTCGGCACCCGCGCGGTGCGCGACGGCGACGACTGGATCGTCGACGGCCAGAAGGTGTGGACCTCCAGCGCGCACACTGCCCGCTGGGCCATCCTGATCGCCCGCACCGACCCCGCCGTGCCCAAGCACAAGGGCATCACCTACTTCCTGTGCGACATGAGCGCCCCCGGCGTCGAGGTCCGGCCGCTGCGCCAGATCACGGGCGAAGCCGAGTTCAACGAGGTCTTCCTCACCGGCGTACGGATCCCCGACGCCCACCGCCTCGGCGAGGTCGGCCAGGGCTGGGAGGTCGCCCGCACCACCCTCATGAACGAACGCGTCTCCATCGGCGGCATGCGGATCCCGCGCGAGGGCGGCATGATCGCGCCCGTCGCCGCCGCCTGGCGCGAACGCCCCGCACTGCGCACCCACGCCCTGCACCAGCGGCTGCTGGGCCTGTGGGTCGAGGCCGAGGTGGCCCGCCTCACCGGTGAACGGCTGCGCCAGCAGCTCGCCGCCGGGGCACCCGGACCCGAGGGCTCGGGCATGAAGCTCACCTTCGCCCGCCTCAACCAGGAGATCAGCGGCCTGGAGGTGGAACTCCTCGGCGAAGAGGGCCTCTTGTACGAGGACTGGACCATGCGCCGCCCCGAACTGGTCGACTTCACCGGCCGCGACGCCGGATACCGCTACCTGCGCGCCAAGGGCAACAGCATCGAGGGCGGGACCAGCGAGGTCCTCCTCAACGTCGTCGCCGAACGCGTCCTGGGCCTGCCCCCCGAGCCGCGCGACGACAAGGACCTCGCCTGGAAGGACCTGGCCCGATGACCTCCACCCCCGACCTCCTCTACTCCGACACCGAGGAAGAACTGCGCTCGGCGGTACGGGCGCTGCTCGCCGACCGCTGCGCCCCCGCGGCCCTCCTCGGGCGCCTGGAAAGCGGCAGCCCCCACGACCCTGAGCTCTGGTCCACCCTCGCCTCGGGCATCGGCGCCGCCGGACTGCTGGTGCCGGAGAAGCTCGGCGGGCAGGGGGCGAGCCACCGCGAGGCCGCCGTCGTCCTGGAGGAACTGGGCCGGGCCGTCGCCCCCGTCCCCTACCTGACCAGCTCCGTCCTGGCGACCGCGATCCTGCTGGAGTGCGACTGCCAGCACCCCGCCGTGGCCGGGCTGCTCGCCGAGCTGGCATCGGGTACCCGCGTGTGCGTCCCGGTCCTGCCGCTCACCCTCGCCCCCGGAGCGCCGCCCGTCGCCGTGCGGGACGCCGGGGACGGGGTGCTCGGCGGCACGGTCACCGCGGTCGCCGACGCGGCCGCCGCCGACGTGCTGCTGGTCCTCGCCGACACCGGGCTGTACGCCGTTCCCGCCGAGCAGGCCCGGATCGACCCGCAGGTCCCGCTCGACCTGACCCGGCCGCTGGCCGCCGTCACCCTGGAGGGGGCGCGCGGCACCCGGCTCGCGGATCCCGCCGGCGCCCGCGCCGCGATCGCGGGGGCGCTGCTCGCCGGCGCGGGCCTGCTGGCCTCGGAGCAGCTCGGGCTCGCGCAGTGGTGCCTGGAGGAGACCGTGGCCCACGTCCGCACCCGGCACCAGTTCAACCGGCCCATCGGCTCGTTCCAAGCCCTCAAGCACCGCCTAGCGCAGCTGTGGCTGGACGTCGCCTCGGCCCGGGCGGTGGCCCGCGCCGCCGCCGACGCCCTGGCGGCCTCGGCCCCGGACGCACCCCTGGCCGTGGCCGTCGCCCAGGCCTACTGCTCGGGCGTCGCCGTCCGGGCCGCCGAGGAGTGCGTCCAGCTGCACGGCGGCATCGGCATGACCTGGGAACACCCCGCGCACCTCTACCTCAAACGCGCCAAGGCCGACTCCCTGGCCCTCGGCACCGCGGGCCACCACCGGGCCCTGGTGGCCGAGTTCGCCGAACTCCCGGCGCCCTGAGGGCATCCGTACGGCCGTCGCGAACGCACCGGGCGGGAACGGCCGAGCGGGAGCGTCATGCTGGATGAGGCGATGGCGGCCGGTAGCGGCCCGGCCCCGGGGCCGCGCAGCCGGCCCGGACGCGCACACCGCGCCGGTCCGGGCGGCCGGTGCCTGACGGCAACCGGCCGCGCGCCCGCCCGCCTTGCCGCCTGCGTCGCCGGGAACAATGAGCCCCGGCCCCCGGCCGCTCACCCGGGCTCGGGGTCCTCGCCGGGCCGGACGGGGGCGTCCCGCGCGCCGCAGCCGCGGGCCACGGCGTCGGCGAAGACCCGGGCGAGCGGGGTCAGCGCGTCCCAGCGACGCACGGCCCAGCCGACCGGGAGCGGCGGCAGGTCGGGCAGCGGGACCAGGCGCAGGGGACCGTCCCCCGGGATCCGCCACCCTGCCAGGGCGGGCACGACGGCGTGACCGAGACCGAGTTCGGCCAGGAGCAGCGCGGTGTCCCAGTCGGCGACGCCGGTGTCGGAGCCGCCGCGGACACCCAGCTCGGCGAGCGCGGCGTCCAGGCGCGCCCCCGAGGTGGAGTTGGGGGGGAGCCGGATGAGACTGCTGCCGGCGAGATCGGCCGGGCCGGCGTACGGTCGGCCCGCGAGCGGGTCGTCGGCGCGGACGGCCAGCACCCAGGGCAGCGCGACGACGGGGCGCTGCTCGATGCCGCGCACGGGGCCGTCGATCGTGACCCAGGCGAGGTCGAGGTTTCCGGCGGTGAGGGCGTCGAAACAGCTGCGGCTCGACGTTTCCGTCCGGAACTCCAGACTGACCTTCGGGTAGCGCTGCCGGAAGGCGACGATCGCCTCGGACATGAAGTGCCGCACCGTGGTGCCGCCCGTGGTGACGCGGACGGAGCCGCTCTCGCCGTGGGCGAGGTCCGCGATGCGCCGCAGCGCCAGATCCAGGCCGGCGATGCCGTCCGAGGCGGCGTCGCACAGGACGCGCCCCGCGTGCGTCGGCACCACCCCGCGCGGCTGGCGCTCCAGCAGGGCCACACCGGCCTCCCGCTCCAGCCGCTTCACGTGCTGGCTCACCGCCGACTGGGTCCGCTCCAGTTGGCGGGCGACGGCGCTGAGGCTGCCCGCCCGGCACACGGCCACGAAGACGCGCAGGTCGTCCAGAGTCATGTCGCCCACGCTAACCTTCCCACCAACTCCCCAGCCAGAGCTGGGACATGGCGAGAAAATCATAGGATTGACTGGGGTCCGCCGTTTCAGGAGGATCGTGTGCAGGGCCCAGGCGGCAACCCGTCCGGCGCTTCCGCCGGGTCCGGACCAGAGGCGGAGGCACGGACGGGTGTCGACCTCTGCCGTCGAGGGACCGAAAGGACCGCCCCGTGCCCGCACCCCCTGCCACCGGTTCAGTGCCCGACCCCGCGCCCGGTCCAGCACCCGGCTCCCGGCCCGCTGCCGCCCGCGGCGACACGGTCACCGACCGGGCCGTTTCGCTCCTGTACGAACGGGGGGCCGCGGACATCGCCCACCCCGGCGGCACCCTCCTCGCCCACCTCCAGCGCGTCCGCGCCCGGCTCGCCCGGTGGGACGCCCGTCCGGCCCTCCAGCTGGCGGGCCTGTGCCACGCCTGCTACGGGACCGACGGATTCCCCACCGCCCTGCTGAGCCTTGAGCGCCGCACGGTGCTCGCCGAGGTGATCGGCGCCGAGGCCGAAGCCCTCGTCCACCTCTACGCGTCGTGCGACCGGCATGCCACGTATCCGACGCTCGCGGAGCCCGGTGGCGCCTTCCGCGACCGGTTCACCGGAGGCCTCCACGTCCCGTCGGCGCAGCAGCGGCGCGACGTCGCCGAGCTGACGGCCGCCAACGAACTCGACCTCGCCGACATCGACCCCGTCTTCCGGGGGCAGGCGCGCATCGGACTGCTCATCCTGTTCACCCGACTGCGGCCGCTGCTGAGCGGTCCTGCCCGGGCGGACTGCCGCAGCCTGCTCGAATGACCGGACGCGGGCGGCGCGTAAAGGGACCGCCCGTACCGAACGAGAGGACGCCATGCAGATCGCCGTCACCACTCCGACCGGCAATGTCGGCCGGCACGTCGTCACCACGCTGATCCGCGCCGGGATCCGGCCGCGCGTGCTGCTGCGCGACCCCGGCCGGCTCGCCCCCGGGATCCGCGGGGAAGTGGACGCCGTGCGGGTCGACCAGTACGACCCGGAGGCGGTCGCGGCCGCCACCCGCGCGGTGGACGCCCTGTTCTGGGTCGACCCGACCACCGGGAGCCAGGACCCCCTCGCCGACTACGCGCGCGCCACCGCCGCCGTGGTCCGCGCCGTCAGGGAGAACTGCATCGGCCGTGTCGTCTTCCAGAGCAGCATCGGGGCGGAGAAACGGCACGGCGCGGGTGAGATCGATGGCCTGGCGCACACCGAGACCGCGCTGGACGCGGCCGCCGCCGACACGGGCACCGACGTCACCCATCTGCGCTGCGGCTACTTCTTCACCAATCTGGAGCTGCAGCTCGACGCCCTGCGGACGGGCACCCTCCCGGTGATCCTTCCGCTGGACCAGCCCATGGCCTGGGTCGCTCCCCGCGACATCGCCGAGGTCGCCGCCACCCGCCTGCTCTCTCCCGGCTGGTCGGGACGTACCGTGCAGGCGGTCCACGGCCCCGCCGACCTCACCTGGGAGCAGGTCGCCGACATCCTCACCACCGCCACCGGCCGGCCGATCGGCGTGGAACGGATCACCGACGAGGCCATGCGCACCCGGCTCCGCGGGACCGGGATGACCGACGGCCTGGTCGAGGCCGTCATGGGCATGTCGACGGGTCTGCGCGAAGGATTCGTACCCGAGCAGCGCCGCACCGTCCGGACCACCACCCCGACCTCCCTGGCCGCCTGGGCCCACGCCCACCTGCGCCACCGGCTCGCCGACGCCCCGGGATGATGCGCGCGCCGGGTCGCGGAGGGGCCCGGCGGGTTCACTCCTCGGGAACGACGTTGCCGTCCTCGTCGAGGGCCAGGTGGATCCGGGTCGGTTCCTGGCTGTTGACGTCGGAGGGGCGCGGTCCCTCGGGCCCGTCGGGACCCCAGCGCAGCAGACGCCGGGTGCGGGCGATCTGGTACACCGTCCCCTGGAACTCCAGCCGGTTCACGCGCCCGGCACGCAGCGCGTCGGCGGCCTCGGCGTATGCGGCCAGCTCACCGTTGCGCGCGCCGGGAACGGTGCCCGCCCCGGCGTCCCGGGTCTCGGTACGGGCGTCCGCGCTCGTGTCGGCGTCGAGGGGGATGAGCCCGCGCATCCGCGGCCACGCCCAGGTCAGGGTGAAGTCCATGGACTTGCGGGCTTCGTGCGCGCTGACGTGCGGACCGCTGACCGGTTCCCAGTGCCGGGCGCTCGTCCGTTCCACGACGGTGAAGGTAGGCGGCAGCACCAGAACGTCCGGGTGGCTCTCCAGGGCCCGCCGCGAGTCGGCGAGCACCGCTTCGGGAAACCGCGTTCCGCTGTAGCGCAGACCGCGCAGGGCCAGCTGTTCCCCGGCCCGGGTCGGCGGAACCGGCTCGTCCGGGTCGAGGACCAGGGCGTCGTCGATCTCCGGCCCCTGCGCCCCGCGGACCCAGTCGGGAACCAGTGGCTCCGGGTCGGTCGGGCGCGGTTGCTCGATCCCGTCGGGGCCCGAGCCCGCGTACTCCTCGGCCCGCACGACCCGGTACCGGGTCCCGGCCACGTCGAGGTCGTCGACCCGCTCGGTCTCCAGCCGGGCCACCGCCGCGAGCAGTGCCCGCCGCTCCGCCCGGTCCTTCGCCTCGTCCTTCGCGCGGAACCACAGCTTCGAGTTCAGACTGTCGCGCGCGATCTGCGGGCACGGCTCCATGATCGCGACGACCACGTGCCACCGACCCGCATCACCCGGATACTGCGCCGCCACCCCGAAGAGCGGCCCGCGCACGACCACCTCGCCGACCTGGGCCGCCGCGTCCACCGCGTCGGCCTCCATCGCGGCCTCCACCGGCTCGACCGGTACCCGCACCACGATCGGCCGCCCCGCGCTCCGCCCCGCATCCCCATGCTCCATGCCCCCATCCTGGCGACCGGAGCCCCGCACCGCTGCCGATTCGGGGATCCCTCCCCCTCACGGGCCGCGGCGGAGGGGACCGTCAGACCGCGGCCGGGGGCTGCGCCACCTCGCCGGCGCGGCGGTATTCGGCGTTCAGGCGCTGTGCTTCTTCCAGCTGGTCTTCCAGGATGACGATCCGGCACGCGGCCTCGACCGGGGTGCCCTGGTCGACGAGTTCCCGCGCGCGGGCGGCGATGCGCAGCTGGTAGCGGGAGTAGCGCCGGTGCCCGCCCTCGGAGCGCAGCGGGGTGATGAGCCGGGCTTCGCCGATGGCACGCAGGAACCCCTGGGTGGTTCCGAGCATGGCGGCCGCCCGGCCCATGGTGTAGGCGGGGTAGTCGTCGTCATCGAGCCGGCCGAACGAGTCGTTTGCCGTCATTTGCACCTCTCTGTGGAACGCGTGGAGGGGCCTTGGTGCCATACGGCACCAAGGCCCCGAAGGAACTGCTACACCATCTGCCGGCCTCAGTCCTGCGCCGGCCTTCTGTTTCCGCGGGTCCGGTCGGCATGCGGCCGGAGGCGCGGGGATCGCGGTTGCTTGACCGGAGACCACCTCACTATCGATGTCCTGCGGTACCCGGACTCAATGGTTCCGCCCGGGCGATCCTGATGGCGCTCTGCTCCTCCGTTCTTCCCTCTGGGTCGATCACTTGCCTTGCTGAACTGCGTACTGCGGGTCCTGCTCTGCGTCCGGTACGCGCGTCCGCAGCCGACGCCTTTACCGGACCACTGCTCTCGGCGGCCCCTGATCACCGCGGGCCACCCGGTCCGGTCGTCAGTCCCGTCGCCGTCCTGCACAAGCCCTGGCTTCGAAACTCCACCACCGCACCGCTCTGCACACTGCGTGTCCTGCAAGAACTACTGAACTACTGCAACTACGTGCCCGGCAGTTCGTCTCTCCGGGCCTTGGTCGATCTCGGCTACGAGAGAAACCATAACCACGTCGCAACGCAATGTCTACTCCGTCGAGCATAGATTTCTGCGTGTCCATCGGTGAGCTAATCGGCCTGGCTAGGCTGCAGACCATGAACGGGACGACGGACAGCGGTGCGGCGGGCGATCTCCGGCTCTTCGACGCGGGGGAGGTGGCCGCCGATCCGGAGCTCCGGCCCGCGTTCGCGGCGTCGGCCCACCGGATCCTGGCCGACCTGGTCCGCGGCGGTGCGGCGCTCGGCTGGGTCGAACCCCCCTCGCCGGACGAGGTGGCCGGACTCCTCGACCGCGTCATCGCCGCCGCCCACGCGGGGGACGCGTCCCTGCGCGCCGCGTACGCCGGCCGCCGCCTGGCCGGGTTCGGCTACTGGACGCGCTACGCCCGCCCCACCCATCGCCCGCACGCCGACCTGGAGAAGGTCGCGGTGGAGGCCGCCGCGCACGGCCGCGGCATCGGCCGGGCGCTGACGGGCGCCCTGATCGCCGACGCGGACCGGGCGGGGATCGAGGTCCTCACCCTGGACGCCCGCGGCGACAACGGCAGCGCCCTGCACCTCTACCACTCGCTCGGTTTCAGCGAGTACGGCCGGCTGCCCGACTTCGTCGCCGTCGGGCGGCGCCGCTACGACAAGGTCTTCTGCATGCTGGATTTGCGCCGGCACCGGGAATCGCCGCCGGTGGGGTGACGTCCCGGGCGTTCAAACCCGACGCGGGACAAGATCGCCGCTTCGAGGTAAATGTCACCTGGTTCGCGAGGGCGAGTGCGCGGTGTGCCCTCGCCGAGGGCGACCGCGCATCCGGGACGCCGATCGCCGCCTCGCGCACACCAAGAAGATCCCGCCGATGACCGTTGACACCAGCCCGGACGCCCAGGTGGAGCCGCCTCGACAAGCCGGCCTGGGCACGGCGGACGCCCGTGATCTCGCCACCACGACCAAGTCCGCCCCGCAGATGCAGGAGATCACCTCCCGCTGGCTGCTGCGGATGCTCCCCTGGGTGGAGACCAAGGGTGGCACCTACCGGGTGAACCGCCGGCTGAGCTACGCCGTCGGCGACGGCCGCGTCGAATTCGTCCAGGACGGCGGGAGCGTGCGCGTGATCCCCCGTGAACTGGGGGAGCGGGCCCTGCTGAAGGGCTTCGACGACCTGGCGGTGCTGACCGCGCTCGCCGACCGGTGCGTCCAGCGCGACTTCCGGTCCGGCGAGGTCCTGGTCGAGCGGGGCGCCGCCGCGGAGCAGGTCCACCTCATCGCCCACGGCCGGGTCTCCCAGACCTCCGTCGGCACATACGGCGACGAGGTGGCCGTCGCGGTCCTCGCCGACGGCGAGCAGTTCGGCGAGGACGCCCTGCTGGACGCCGACGCCCGCTGGGACTGCACGGTCACCGCCGAGACCGCGGGCACCCTGCTCACCCTGTCCCGCGCCGACTTCGCCGCCGCACTGTCCGGCTCGCCGGACCTGCGGGCCCACGTCCGCCGGTTCAGCACGCTTCCCTCGCAGCGGCAGAACAAGCACGGCGAGGCCGAGATCGCGATGTCCGCCGGCCACACCGGCGAGGCCGAGCTGCCCGGCACCTTCGTGGACTACGAACTGCACCGGCGCGAGGACGAACTCTTCCTCGCGCAGACCGTGCTGCGGGTCCACACCCGGGTCGCCGACCTCTACAACGAGCCGATGGACCAGACCGGGGAGCAACTCCGGCTCACGATCGAGGCGCTGCGCGAGCGCCAGGAGCACGAGCTCATCAACAACGGGGAGTTCGGCCTGCTCCACAACGCCTCCTTCAAGCAGCGGATCCAGACCCACTCCGGGCCGCCCGCCCCGGACGACCTCGACGACGTGCTCTGCCGCCGGCGCGGTTCCACGTTCTTCCTCGCCCACCCCCGGACCATCGCGGCGGTGGGCCGGGAGTTCAACGCCCGCGGGCTCTACCCGGACCACGTCGACCTCGGCGGACAGCAGGTTCCGGCCTGGCGCGGGGTCCTGATCCTGCCCTGCAGCAAGATCCCCATCACCAAGGAGAACACCAGCTCGATCCTCTGCATGCGCACCGGCGAGGACAACCAGGGCGTCATCGGCCTGACGCAGACCGGGCTGCCGGAGGAGTACGAGCCGGGCCTGTCCGTGCGCTTCATGGGCATCGACGAGCGGTCGATCATCTCCTACCTGGTCACCACCTACTACTCCGCCGCGATCCTGGTGCCCGACGCGCTCGGCGTGCTGGAGAACGTACAGATCGCGCGCAGGCCGACTGAGTCCTTCCGTCCAGGCGTACCCGGATTCCGGGCAGCCCGCCCACCCCACCAAGGAGCCACGGATGCCCGAGCCCGGGCCTCCCCCGCTGCGGCCGAGCCCGCCGACCGCCGCGACGCACTTCGGCGCCCACGTCCTCGCAGGTGCCCACGCCCCCGCCCTTGCCCCGCCCGAGGCCCCCGCGCCGCCGCCGCCCTCCACCGCCCCCTGCCCGGCCCGCCCTCCGCCCTGGAACGGGTCCTGCGCGGCCCGAGCGGGCTGGGGACGGCGGGCCTGCGCCTCACCCCGCGCCGGGAGCCCGTGGCGCCGCCGGTCCCCCCGTCCGCCGCGGATCCCGATCCGGCGCCGCTCCCCGGACCGGCGGCGGGCCGACCCGTCCCCGGGCTCTACCACCACCCCGTGGCGGAGCCGGACGCGGCCGACCGCGTCTGACGGACCGGTCGAGCCCACCGCCGCCGCGAGCCGCCGGGCCGGCCCCCGGCGGGCCCGGCGGCCGGGCACACCGCCGGGCGGTCCCTCTGGGATGCTGGGGCGGAGCGGAGGGGGTGGGGCATGCCGCTGGTCGGAAGCGCGGGCGTGGCCGGTCGGGGCGTCGAGGTGACCCGGGTGGGTGCGGGCGAGCGGTGGCGGGTGACCCGGCCGTGGCCCGCCCGCCTGCGCCCGATCGTGCACAGCTACGCGGGGTACGGGGAGGTGGCGGCCTCGCCCTCGCCCTACCGGGTGCGGCTGGTGCCCACCGGCCGGGCGGTCGTGGTGATCAGCCTGGGGGAGCCCTTCGCCCACATCCGCAGGCTCGGGGACGCGGGCCCGTCCAGCCGGGTGACCGGCTCGCTCGTCGCGGGGCTGGAGAACGGGCCCCGGGTGTGCGACCACCCCGGTGGCCAGGAGGCGATCCGGCTCGAACTGACCCCCCTGGGCGCCTTCCGGCTGTTCGCCATGCCGATGAGCGAACTGACCGACCGGGTCGTCGAACTGCGCGACGTCCTCGGCCCCGGGGCCGCGGTGCTGGTGGAACGGCTGGCCGCCGCCCGCGACTGGGGCGCCCGGTTCGACCTGCTGGACCACGCGCTGTCGGCCCGGCTCGACACCGGCCCGCTACCCGCACCCGAGGTGGGCCATGCCTGGCGGCTGCTGTCGCGAGCCGGGGGAGCGGTCCCGGTCCGCCGCATCGCGGCCGAAGTGGGCTGGAGCCAGGGGCACTTGACCCGCCGCTTCACCGAACAGGTGGGCCTGACGCCCAAGATGTCCGGCCGGGTGCTGCGCTTCCACCGGGCCGTGCGGCTCCTCACGCACGACGCGGCGCCGCCCGTCGAGGTGAGCGCCGCCTGCGGCTTCTACGACCAGGCGCACCTGAACCGCGAATTCCGCGCCCTGGCCGGGACCACCCCGGGGCGGGTGGCGGCCGTCGGTCTGGCGGAGGGCGCGCTGGCCCTCTGAGAGCGGCGAGGTCGATTTTGTCCAAGCCAGGCCCCGCGACCGTCGATAGTGTCCCCGTCGTAGCCGACCGGCAATCCGACCAGGGGGACGTTCTCGATGGAAGACCTGCTGCGCATCCTCGTGTCCGGCGCGCTCGCCGGCGGCCTGATCGGCCTGGTGGGGGCCCTCAGCCGGCGCAACCGCAACCGCCGCGAGGGCGGCGGACCGGACGGCCGCTGACGCCGTACCGCTCCTGACGGCCGAGTGGTCCGGGTCATCGCACGGTTGACCGGCACTCCGGAGCTCCCTCGTCGTTTACCCGGTAGTACGACGAGCTACGAGCGGAGACCGCATGCCTGCCCGCACCA
Source organism: Streptomyces sp. NPDC006529 (assembly GCF_040611795.1). Lineage (NCBI taxonomy): Bacteria > Bacillati > Actinomycetota > Actinomycetes > Kitasatosporales > Streptomycetaceae > Streptomyces > Streptomyces sp. NPDC006529. Next base: position 32,402 of record NZ_JBEXPB010000030.1, read on the forward strand.
CCCCCGCGCACGCGCCCGACGGGTCCCTGTCCCTGCACCCCGACTGGTTCACGAGCTGCTGGACCCTCGTCCTGCCGCCGCGCCACCAGGCGATGGTGCTCGCCATGCTGTTCGCGACGGCGATGCGCCGGCGGGCGGAGGGGAGCCTCGACGACATCGCCTTCCAGGTCCTCGGCGACCGGGACCGGCAGCGGAAGTACCGCCTCGGCGACGACGGACTGGACTCGCCGCTGCTGTGGCTCGACCAGGAGGGCGTGGAGCTCGCGGAGAGCCCCGAGGAGGCGGCGCGGATCACGGCGGCCGCCGCCGCGCACCGGCAGTGGTTCGAGGAGGCGCTGCGCTCCCTGCCCCACCCCGCGCCCTCGACCGTCCGCGACCTGGCGGCCGTCATGCAACGCCTCGGCCTCGCGCGGGAGTCCGAGGGGCGCTGGTCGGTGCCCGACGAGCTGCCCCGCCCGGACGACGTGCTCCCGCTGCCCGCCGACCTGCTGGAGCGCATCCGGCGGATCCGTCGCCACGACGGCGTCGCACCGGCCGAGCAGGCGCTGCTCGCCCACTTCACCGACACCCTGCGCCGGCCGGAGCGGGTGTCCACCTCGTTGCAGCGGCTGGAGCGGGCCACCGGCCTTCCGGCGGACCGGATCCGGGAAGCCCTCGACCACCTCGCCGACGAGCAGGGCGACCTCGCGATGTACCGGGGCGATCCGCCGGCGCCGGTCGCCGCGCGGAACCTGCCGGCCCACGCCCGCTTCCAGATCGTCGTGGACTGGCGCAGCGTCGCGGAGGACCGCATCCAGGTGGTCCGTGCCTGAACCGCCGCCCGGGGCGCGGCCGTACGGCCGCGCCCGCCTACGGCGTCCCGTCCGGACGGGCGAGCCGGCCCAGCAGGGCGAGGGTGTCGGCCAGCGGGACCGGCCGGAAGAAGCGGGCGTCGGCCTCCTCGACGGCGGCCATCGCCCGCGGGGCCAGTTCGGCGCCGGCGTCCGTGACGCGCAGCCGCTTGGCGCGGGTGTCGTCCGGGTCGACCTCGCGGGCGATCAGGTTCTTCTGCTCCAGCGTGCGCAGCACCTGCGAGGTCATCTTCACGTCGGTGCCCGCCTGCCGGGCCAGGGCCTGCTGGTTGGGGTGCTCGCCCTGGCCGTTCATCCAGTAGGTGCAGGCGAGCAGGACGAACTGGACGTGTGTCAGGCCCAGCGGGGCCAGGGCCGCCGCGATGCCGCGCTGCCAGCGCAGCGTGGTGTGCCAGAGCAGGAATCCGGGGCTCTCGCCGGGCTGCACGGTCATCGGCTCCGGGCGGCGAGGGCGGTGAGCGCGGCCATCGTCTCCGGCCAGTCGGCGGTGATGCCGGGGCCGATCTGCGGGCCGACCTCGTCGGCGCCCGTACCGGTGATCTCCATGCGGTAGACGATACGGGTCCGTCCCCCGGGCAGCGGGGCGAGGGTGTGCGCGGTGCGCAGGACGAGTCCGCCCATGCGGGCCTCGTCGGTGAAGGACGTGCCGGGGACCAGGTCGGTGACGCGCAGTTCGATGGGGGAGTCACCGGGAGGGGTCATCGTGATCCCGGCGCCGACGGCGAAGGGGCCCTCGAAGTCGATCCGCTCTATCTCGCCGTTCCAGGTGCCCCAGTTCGGTACGTCGGCCCACAGCGCCCAGATCGCCTCGGCGGGGGCGTCGGTCTCCACGGCGTGCTCGTAGTCCCACATGGCGGTTCTCCTCGGTCATCGTGCGGGGCTTTTCATCTGTGTACAGACTATCCACGCGCAGACTATCTGTCCAGCAGGGTGCGCGATCGGCGGTACGCGGTGACCTCGTCCGCCGCGCGGCGTTAGACCCCGTAGCGCTGCCACCGAACGAGGGAGAACGCATGCACGCGGCCACCGGCCCGACCGCCCCACCGACCCGCCGTACGGCGCTGCGCACCGTCTTCACGGCCGCCGTGCTCGCCGTCACCGGGGCCGCCCTGACCCCCGTGCTGCGCGCCCGGCGTCCCCGGCAGACGCTGACCCCGGCCCCGCTCACGGAGGAGACGTACCGCGGGCGGCACATCGCCATCGGCCGGGGCGGGATCCGCATCGACGGCCGGCCCCTGCACGTCATGCGCCGCGCCGACGGCAGCTACCTCAGCGGGGTCAACCACTTCGAGTCCTTCGCGACGCCGCTGGAACTGGCCCGGGCGGCGGTCGACGAGCTGGGGACCGCCCGGCTGGCCCTCGCGGCGGGCGCCCCGCACCACGGCTGACGCCCGTCGCGTCCGGACCGTACGGCCGCACCCGACGGGACAAGGGGACAGGGGAGGAAACCCGCGTGTACACCCGGCAGAACCAGAAGAACCTCACCAGCGCGCAGAAGAAGCGGTTCACGGCCGCCGTGCTGGAGCTCAAGCGCAACGGGACCTACGACGCCTTCGTGCGCACCCACGACAAGTACTTCGTGCCGGACCGGGACCGCAAACTCCGGGTCGGTCACATGTCGCCGTCGTTCTTCCCGTGGCACCGCCGCTACCTGCTGGAGTTCGAGAAGCAGCTGCGGACGCTCGACTCCGGCGTCTCCATCCCGTACTGGGACTGGACCACCGACAACAGCCCCGTCTCCTCCCTCTGGGCGGAGGACTTCCTCGGCGGCACCGGCCGGGACGGCGACCGCCAGGTGATGACCGGCCCCTTCGCCCACGCGCGCGGCAACTGGACGGTCACCGTCGGCGTCACCGAGTCCCGCTTCCTGACCCGAAACCTCGGCCGCCCGCAGAACCCCATCAGCCTCCCCACCGCCGCCGAACTGCAGACGGCGCTCGACGACCCGGTCTACGACTCGGACCCCTGGGACTCCACCGCGCGGGCGGGCGGCTTCCGCAACAAGCTGGAGGGCTGGGCCGCGCCCAAGAGCGAGCGCTGGCGCAACCACAACAAGGTCCACCAGTGGGTCGGCGGACACATGACGGGCGGCACGGCCCCCAACGACCCGGTGTTCTGGCTGCACCACGCCTTCGTCGACCTCGTCTGGGACCGCTGGCAGCAGCGCCACCCCACCTCCGGCTACCTGCCGGCGACCCCGCCGCCGCAGTACGACCTCCAGCACGGCCGGGTGATCGCCCTGGACGAGCCGATGCCGCCCTGGGGGGTCACGCCGCGCGAGATGCTCGGGCACGGCGGCCTCTACCGCTACGAGACCTGACGGGCCCGCCGCGCCGGCGGGCGCGGAGCGCGAAAGGAAGGCCCCCGCCGAACGGCGGGGGCCTTCCTCACGGAACAGCGGTCATGCGGTGGGCAGCGGTCAGCCGCCGTAGCCACCCTGGCTGTGGTGGTCGCCGCCGCCCGACGCGTTGACGCAGGTGTTGCCGAACGCCGGGTTCAGCAGGGCGATCACGTTGACGGTGTTGCCGCAGACGTTCACGGGAACGTGGACCGGAACCTGGAGCAGGTTGCCCGAGAGGACACCGGGGGAGCCGACCGCCGCACCGTGCGCTCCGGCATCGGCCGCGGCCAGACCGGCGCCGGCGGCCAGGGCGCTACCGGCGGCAGCGGTGACGACGAGTGCCTTCGCGATACGCGACATCAAGATCTCCTAGTAAGGAACGGGGCGCCGCAGAGTCTGCGGCATTTGACATGGCGTACAACGCCGCGGCCGCCCCGGAGTCACGGCCGCTGCGTCCACCTGGTGGGGTCGGGACTACCCGGACAGCCGTACGGAGGCGAAATAGACGGTTACGGGCGCGCTCGTCCCCGGCAGGACGTAGGCGGCCGGTTCGCCCTTGCAGCCCGGTTCCCGGTACAGCGCGGCCCGCAGCCGGGTCTGGTTCACCACGCCCCGCGAACCGCCGCCCTCCGCCGCGTGGCACCCCGCGCGCGCCGGGAGCGCGTGGGCCTTGTCGTCCTGGCCGATGTACTGGAAGTCCGTGCCGGCGGCCGTGGCCGTGCCCGCGGCTCCCGCCGCCGCGGCCAGCAGCAGCACCGGCCCGATGGCCGCTTGGATGGTGTGGTGGATGCGCATGGAGGTCTCGCCCCTCGGGGAACGTACGGAACGTGTGGAACGGCCGGTGCGGGTGCACCCGTCCGGGGTCCAACCCGCCCGCACCCGCTCCGGGTCACGCCTTGTCACCCGTAGGTGGACGTGCGACCGTGCGCCCAGGAGCGGATACAGGAGGACGCGATGAGCGCATCGGGAGCCCGCCCCAGGGCCACGACCGGGCACGGAGTGCTCGAAGGGCGGTCCGAGGGCCGCGTCTCGGTCTTCCGCGGCATCCCCTACGCCGCCGCGCCCGTCGGCGCCCTGCGCTTCGCCGCGCCCGCGCCCCCGCGCGGCTGGGACGGCGTACGGGACGCGGGGGCGTACGGTCCGACCGCACCCAAAGTGCCCTACCCGCAGCGGTTCGCGGCGCTCCTCGCCGACCCCGACATCCCCGGTGACGACTGCCTCAACCTCAACGTCTGGACGCCCGCCGGTCCCGGGGAGCGGCTGCCCGTCATGGTGTGGCTGCACGGCGGCGCCCTCACCCGCGGATCGGGCGCCGTGCCCGTCTACGACGGCTCCGCCTTCGCCCGCGACGGAGTGGTCCTGGTCACGGCCAACTACCGGCTCGGCGTACTCGGGTACGGCCTCTTCCCCGACGCGCCCGCCAACCGGGGCCTGCTGGACCAGATCGCGGCCCTGGAATGGGTGCGGGACAACATCGCACAATTCGGCGGCGACCCCGGCCGGGTCACGGTCTTCGGGGAATCGGCGGGGGCCATCAGCGCGGGCGCCCTGCTCGCCGCGCCCCGCGCCGCCGGCCTCTTCGCGCAGGCGGTCCTGCAGAGCGGCGCCCCCGAGGTCTTCCCCCGCGACCGGGTCCGGCCGATGGTCCGCCGGATGGCCTCGCTGCTCAAGGTGCCCGCCACCGCCAAGGCCTTCGCCGAGGTGGACCCGGACGCCCTGCTCGCCGCCCAGGCCGCCGTGCTGCGCCGCTCCGGACCGCTGCTCGGCGGCCCCGCCTTCTTCCTCGTCACCGACCCGGACACGCTGCCCGAGGACCCCCTCGACGCGGTCGTGGACGGCCGCGCGGCGCGGAAGATACCCCTGCTGGTGGGCTGGACCGCGCAGGAGCACCGGCTGTGGCTCGCCCCCAGCGGGGCCATGCGGCTCTTCGACCAGCTCGGCCCGCTGGCCGTGGCGCTGGCCCGGCACCGCAGCGGCAAGGACCGGCTCGCCGTGCGGGAGCTGCGCGAGGCGCTGCCCGGGGTGAGCCCGGCGGACCTGGTGGGCCGGCTGCTGACCGACCAGCTGCTGCGCGATCCGCTGCGCCGGCTGGCGGGAGCCGGGCGCGGGGCGCCGAGCTACCTCTACGAGTTCGGCTGGCCCTCCGGCCTGCCCGGGCTCGGTGCCTGCCACGCGCTGGAGCTGGGCTTCGTGTTCGACACCCTCGACGTGCCGGAGAGCGCCTGGCTGACCGGTCCGGACGCGCCGCAGGCGCTCGCCGACGAGATGCACGCGGCCTGGGTGCGCTTCGCGGTGACCGGCAGCCCGGGCTGGCAGCCCTGGGACGGCAGCGGCCCGCCGAGGACGTTCGGCGGGCCGGACCACGAAGGGGAAGGGGGAGGGGCGGTGGCGCGGCGGGGAGCCGCTACTCCACTGGTCCTTCCATGACCTTGCTGATGTACTGGATCGGGCCCTCGCCCATGTTCGGCACGTAGGTCTTGGCGTTGTGCTGGCCGCCCGGGATGACGCGCAGGCTCGTGTGGATCGGGCCCTTGGTGTAGTTCGCGATGAACTTCTGCACGTCCGGCAGGGTCTTCTTGTTGCTCTCGTTGTCACCGACCTGGAAGGCCAGGTAGACGTCCGGGCCCTTCTTCGCGATGAGCTCCTTGGCCAGCAGTTCCGGGTTGTTCGCGGCCTTCTCCTGCTCGTGCCCCTTCCAGAGCAGCGAGTCGGGAACGACGTCCGGGCCGGAGGCGATCACGGCCTTGAACTTCTCCGGGTACTTCAGCACCGCCTTGAGGCCCGCGAAGCCTCCGGTGGAGGAACCCATGAAGGCCCAGCCGTCACGGGACTTGATGGTGCGGAAGTTCTCGCGCATCAGGTCCGGGACGTCGTCGGTGAGCCAGGTGCCCATCTTGGGCTGACCCGGAATGTCGGATCCGTCCCAGTAGGTACCGTTGTCGTCGGGCGCCGGGTTCAGTACGGGCATGGCCAGGATGAAGGGCTTGCCCTTGCCCTCCGCCGACCACTTGCCGATGCTCTTCTGGAGGCCGAGGTCGGTGCCCATCCAGTAGTTGTTCGGGTATCCGGCACCGCCGGGCAGGGCGATCATCACCGGGAAGCCGCTCTTGGCGTACTTCGGGTCGAAGTACTCCTTCGGGGCCCAGACCCAGACCTTGCCCTTGAAGCCGGACTTCTTGCCCGTGATGGTGGTCACGGCCACGTGCGTGCCGTCGTCCAGCGTCATCGAGTTGGCGAACTCGGCCTTGGGGCCCGTCGGCATCAACGCCTTGGCGTTGGGCGCCTGCTGCGTGCCGCCCGCCTGGCCGCCCGCGTCGGGCTTGCCGAAGGACACCGCGGTGCCCTTGTCCGTGAAGGGGGGTATCTCGAAGTACGTCATCGCGCCCGCCGCGACGGCCGCGAGCGCGAGCACGCAAACGCCGCCGATGACCCAGCGCTTGACGCGCGACGGGCGGCGCTCCTCCTGCGCGTCCGGGGCCACGTGGCCGCAGGTCGGGCACAGTTCACCGGGCTGCACGCCGCGGTGGCGGTCCTGGCCCTGCTGCCCCGGGTACGGGCCCTGGCCGGGACCCGGCCCCTGGTACTGCCCCTGGCCCTGCCCGGCGTACTGCTCCTGCCGCGGGAACTGCTGGCGCGGCAGCGGCTGCGTGTGCTGCTGCTGGTAGGGCCCGTCGGATCGCTGCCCCTCCGGCGGGTACGGCTGGTACGGCTGGTACGGCCCGTCGGGCGAATACGACATGTGCGGGGCTCTCCGGCTGTCTGCGGCCCCGCGGCGGCGGGGGTGGTCTTCTTCCGTTCGAAGGATGAACGACAGAGCCCTCAGGTTCCTAATTTTCCATTTTCTTTGTCTCCTCCAGGGCACCTTCTTACCCGGCACCGAGCGTGCAGCGCGCGTTCTCCTTCCGTTGGTCCGCGCTCTCTGGCCCCTGCACATGCCCATCGGTATGGTGCGTCCGCGCCGCCCCCAGAACACCCCCCATCAGCCGGAGGTATCCCCGTGTTCGGCCTGCCCTCGTCACGGCCCCGCCGCACCACCGCCCTCGCGTCCGCGATCGGCCTCACCGCCGCCTTCGCCGCCCTGTGGACCTCGCTCGGCACGGCCCAGCCCGCTCACGCGGCGTCGCTGCCCGCCCCGGACCACGTCGTCGTCGTGGTGTTCGAGAACCACGCCTACAACCAGGTCATCGGCAGCTCCAGCGCCCCCTACATCAACTCGCTCAAGTCGGGCGGTGCCAGCCTGAGCCAGTCGTTCGGCGTCACCCACCCCAGCCAACCCAACTACATGCAGCTCTTCTCGGGCTCCCACCAGGGCGTCACCGACGACAGCTGCTACACCCCCGGCTTCAGCTCCGCCCCCAACCTGGCCTCCGAGCTGATAGCCGCCGGCAAGACCTGGGGCAGCTACAACGAGACCCTCCCCAGCCAGGGCTCCACCACGTGCAGCAGCGGCAAGTACGCCCGCAAGCACAACCCCTGGTTCGCCTTCTCCAACGTGCCCACCAGCACCGCCAAGACCATGGCCCAGTTCCCGACGGACTACACCACCCTGCCCAAGGTCTCCTTCGTCGTCCCGAACCTGTGCAGCGACATGCACGACTGCTCGGTCGGCACCGGTGACACCTGGCTCAAGAACAACCTCAAGGCCTACGCCGACTGGGCCAAGACCCACAACAGCCTCCTCGTCGTCACCTTCGACGAGGACAACCGGCTCGCGGGCAACAAGATCCCGACCGTGCTCTACGGCCAGCCCGTGGTCCCCGGTTCCACCTCCGCCACCACCTACAACCACTACGACGTACTGCGCACCCTGGAGGGCCTGGCGGGCCTGACCACCCACGCCGGGAACGCCGCCACCGCCCATGAGATCACCGGGATCTGGGCCGGCTGACGATGTACGTTGCGGACAGCCGCGGCACCCCCGCGCCCGCCGTGACCAGCGCACCGGCCGTCGCCCCGGGCACCCGCCCGGGGCGGCGCGCCGCGCTCGCCCCCACGGTCCTCGCCCTCGGCACGGTCAGCCTGATCACCGACGTCTCCTCGGAGATGGTCGCGGCCGTCCTGCCCCTCTACCTCGTCGCCGGACTCGGCCTCTCCCCGCTCGGCTTCGGCCTGCTCGACGGCCTCTACAACGGGGTCGGCGCCCTGGTCCGGCTTACCGGCGGCCACCTCGGCGACCGCTTCCACCGCCACAAGCTGCTCGCCGGACTGGGCTACGGCCTCTCCGCGCTCTGCAAGCCGCTGCTCCTCCTCGCGCACACCCTCCCCGCCATCGGCGCGGTCCTCGCGCTCGACCGGACCGGCAAAGGCCTGCGCACCGCCCCGCGCGACGCCCTGATCTCGCTGGCGAGCACCCCCGAGAACCGGGGCCGGGCTTTCGGCGCCCACCGGGCCATGGACACCGCCGGCGCGCTGATCGGTCCGGTGCTCGCCTTCGTGATCCTGCGCGGAGCCGCCGACGGCTACGACGCCGTCTTCACCGTCAGCTCCTGCGTCGCCGCCCTCGGCGTCCTCGTCCTGGTGCTCTTCGTGCCCCGCGGTACGGATGCCCGCGGCACGGACATCCGCGGTACGGACGCGGGCGCCGGGGACACCAAGGCCGCCGCGCGCCCCTCGCTGCGCGCCTCCGTCCACCTGCTGCGCCGCCCCGCGCTGCGCCGGATCGGCCTCTGCGCCCTGCTGCTGGGCCTGTGCACGGTCAGCGACGCCTTCGTCTTCCTGCTGCTCCAGCGCACCACCGGGATCGCCGACCGCTGGTTCGCCCTGCTGCCGCTCGGCACCGCCGCCGCGTTCTTCCTGCTCGCCGTGCCGCTGGGCCGGCTCGCCGACCGGATCGGCCGCCGTCGTGTCTTCCTCGGCGGACACCTGGCCCTGCTGCTGGCCTACGGGCTGCTGCTGGCCGGAGCCGGCGGGGCCGCCCTGCCCTACGCGGTGCTCCTGCTGCACGGCGGGTTCTACGCCGCCACCGACGGCGTCCTGATGGCCGCCGCCGCGGGCACCGTGCCCGAGGAGCACCGCGGCGCGGGACTCGCCCTCGTCCAGACCGGCCAGGCACTCGCCCGCTTCGTCTGCTCCCTCGCCTTCGGCGCCGCCTGGACCGCCTGGGGCGCCCGGCCCGCACTGACCACCGCCGCCGTCCTGCTCGCCCTCGCCACCGCCGTGTGCGCCCGCCTGCGCCCCGACGAGGGACCCGACGCCGGAGCGGACCCCGCCGTCACGGCCCCGCACTGACGCGTCCCCACCCGAAAGGCCCCCACCCATGACCCTCCAGCGCCGGATCCTGATCCTGCTCACCGCCGTGCTCCTCCTCGCGGGGATCGGGGTGGTCTCCGTCGTGCGGGCCTCCTCCCGCGCCGAGGAGAAGAACCGGGAACAGGCCGGTGGCCCGCGGGTCACCCCGGGCCACGTCGCGCTGACCCCCGGCGACGGCGGGCGCCGGATCGTGTTCCGCAACATGGCCTGGGGGCCGCACCGCGACGAACTGGCCACCGTGCCCGCCGGCCGGCCGGACGGCGAACGCACCGCCTCCGGCGTCTCCTGCCTGCGCTTCCACGCCGCGGCGGGCACCGGGATCTGCCTGCGCCAGGTCAAGGGCGGGGTGCAGGACGGCTACACGGCGGTGGTGCTCGACGCGCACCTCAAGGAGGTCTCCAGCCGTCCGCTCGCCGGGATACCGACGCGCGCCCGGGTCTCGCCCGGCGGGCACCTGGTGGCCTGGACGGTCTTCGTCGGCGGGGACTCGTACGCCGGGACCGACTTCTCCACCCGCACCTCGGTCCTCGACCTGCGCACCGGAAGGTACGACGCCTCCCTGGAGGACTTCACGATCCGCAAGGACGGCCGGACCTACCGGGCGGCCGACGTGAACTTCTGGGGCGTGACCTTCGCGGCCGACGAGCGGACCTTCTACGCGACCCTCGCCACCGGCGGCGCGACCCACCTGGTCCGCGGCGACCTCGTGGAGCGCACCCTCACCACGGTCCGCGAGAACGTCGAGTGCCCCTCGCTCTCACCCGACGGCGCCCGGATCGTCTTCAAGAAGCGCGTTGCGGGAGCCCCCGCCGACGCGCCGTGGCGGCTCTACGCCCTGGATCTGGCCTCCGGGGCCGAAACCCCGCTCGCCGAGACCCGGAGCGTCGACGACCAGGCCGTGTGGACGGACGACCACACGGTGGTCTACTCCCTGCCCGGCGACTTCGGCGCCGACCTGTACGCGGTACCGGCCGACGGCAGCGGCGCCCCCGCCCGGCTCATGCCCTCGGCCCTCGCCCCGGCCTTCCTCGGCTGAACGCCGACGAGGAAGGCCGGAGCGGGGGACCGCGGGCCGCTCAGGCCGGGACCAGCGATTCGGCGGCCCGGCGGGAGCGGCGCGGGCGCCGCCCCCGGATCCGCAGCTCGATGACGGAGCGCACGGCCGGCCACTCCTCGTCCAGCACCGAGTAGAAAGCGGTGCTGCGCACCGCTCCGTCCAGCCCCCGGGAATGGGCCCGCCGGACCCCTTCGCAGGTCAGCCCGAGTTTCTCCATGGCGGCGCGGGAGCGGGTGTTGCGGGCGTCGGCGCGCAGTGAGATCCGGCGGACCCCCCAGGTCTCGAAGGCATGGCGGAGCATGAGGAGCTTCGCCTCGGTGTTGATGCCGGTTCCCTGGGCACCCGGCGACAGCCAGGTGTTCCCGATCTCCGCGGCATCGGGGATCGCCGTGGCCGGGTCGCCGTACGGGACTCCCGGCACAGCGGGCCACACCAGGGGGCCCTGCCAGTAGTCGAGCTCCAGGAACCGGGTCGATCCGACCACCCGTCCGTCGGTGGCTCTGACCACCGCGAAGGGGAGCGATCGACCCGCCGCCTGATCGGCGAGGGCGCGGTCGATGTACTCGTGGGACGCCTGCAGCCCGTGGGGCACGGGAGTGAAAGCGTAAGTCGTACGATCCTCGGCCCCGGCCACGGCCAGGGCCTCGGTGTGGCGGGGGGCGAGGGGCTCGAGCCGCACGGTGCGGCCCGCGAGGAGTACGGGTACGGGCACGGAGCCTTCGGTCCTTCTAGGCGGTGGGGTGGTGGCACAGCATGCGCTCGTGACGTCACCCCCCGCGCAAAACGCGAGTGAAAGGCAACGGGCTGTCAGGTGAACGCGAGTGGCTCAATGTAACTCCTCGAAGTCCGCATATGAACCCCCCTTTCGGCAACGGCGCGACACCGATTTCGGACGGCCCGCGCGGCGGTCCCGGAGCACCCGGATTCCGGCTCCGCCGACGCCCCCGGCACCCCAAACCACCGGGGCTGTTGGCGCCGGCAAAAGGCTCACCGGCACTACCGCCACCTGCGGCCTTCGTCCGGCCCGGACGCCTGCTGAAATGGTCGGATGAGGATACGGATCCTGCCGCCGCCGGGCGCGCCGCGCCGCCTGGCCGCCGCCCAGCTGAGCAATTCCGTCGGTGACGGTGCCTACTACGTGTGTTCGGCGCTCTACTTCACCCGAGTGGTCGGTCTGTCGCCCGCGCAGATCGGCCTCGGTCTCACCGTCGCCTGGGCCGTCGGCTCGGTGGCGGGCGTACCCATCGGCGCCCTCGCCGACCGGCGGGGCCCCCGCGGCACCTCGGTGCTGCTGGCCCTGGCCACCGCCGCCGCGGTCGCCTCCTTCCTGCTGATCTCCTCCTTCTGGCCGTTCCTGCTCGCCGCCTGCGTGTACGCGACCGCCCAGTGCGGGCTCGCCGCGGCCCGCCAGGCACTGCTCGCCGGGCTGGTGGCTCCGCAGGAGCGCACCGGGGTCCTGGCCCACCTCCAGTCGATGCTCAACGGCGGCCTGGCACTGGGCGCGGCCATCGGCGGGCTCGCGCTGAGCGCCGACACCGGCCCGGCGTACCGGCTGGTCTTCGTCCTGGACGCGGTGAGCTTCCTGGTCTGCGCCGGGGTGCTGCTGCGGCTGCCCCCGGTGGCACCGCTGCCGGGGCGCGGGGCCGGAGAGCCGCGGCTCGCGGTGCTCCGGGACCGCCCGTACGCGCTGGTCACGCTGCTGAACGCGGTGCTGCTGCTGCGGATGCCGCTGCTGAGCCTCGCCATCCCGCTGTGGATCGTGGAGCGCACGCACGCGCCGGGCTGGCTGGTGTCGGCGCTGTTCGTGCTGAACACCGTGGCCGTGATGCTGTTCCAGGTCCGCATGGCGCGTCCGGTGGGCGATCTGGGCAGCGCGCGGACCGCCGTGCGGAACTCGGGTCTGGTGATGGCCGCCTCCTGCGTCGCCTTCGCGCTCTCGGCGCTGCCCGCCGGTGCCTGGGCGGCGGCCGCCCTGCTCGTCCTCGGCGCGGTGCTCCAGGTGCACGCCGAGATGCGCCAGTCCGCCGGGTCCTGGCAGATCAGCTTCTCGCTGGCCCCGCCCGAGCGGATCGGCCAGTACCAGGGCTTCTTCGGCACCGGGGTGCCGGTGGCGCGGACCCTGGGGCCGCTGCTGCTGACCTCGCTGCTCCTGCTGTGGGGGATCCCGGGCTGGCTGCTGCTGGGCGCGGTGCTGCTGGCGGCCTCCTGGGCGATGGGCCCGGCGGTGCGCTGGGCGTCGGCCTCCGCCGAGCGGGCCGGCGCGGGCGCGCCCGCCGTCGTACGGGCCGCGTCCACGAGCTGACGCGAGTGCCGCGTCGCGGGCCCGCGGAACCGGTAGCGTCGCCGGTCTTGCCCCCGAGAGCAGCGGAGCACACATGACGTCCGGATCCCGCATCACCTTCCTGGAGGGCCAGGCCGGCCAGGGAGCCGCGCTGGAGCGCATCGCCGACCGCGTCCGCACCCGGCTGGCGGGCCCCGGAACGACCGCCCTGCGCACCGCCCGCCGCCCGCTGTTCACCGGCATCGGCGCCTCCTACGCGGCCCTCGCCGCCCCGGTGCGGCAGCTGCGCGCGTCCGGAGTGGTCACCCAGCGGGTGCTCGCCAGCGAGATCGAGCGCGGCACCACCGGATTCGACACCGACTGCCTGATCGCCGTCTCCCAGGGCGGCCGCAGCTGCGAGACCGTCGCGGCCCTGCGCAGCGCGGCCCCCGGCATCACGCGGACAGCGCTGCTGAACGTCGCCGCCTCGCCGCTGGGCACCCTCGCCGACCTCACCGTCGACCTCGGCAACGAGCCCGACTCCTACGCCTCCACCATCGGCTACACCGGCACGGTCGTGGCCCTCGACCTGGTCGCGGGAGCGATCGCAGGGCGCCCCGCGGCCGACGACCCCTGGCACCGGATCGCCGAGCGGAGCGCCGCCGTCCACGGGCAGGCCGCCGAGGTCATCGCGGGGCTGCGGGAGCGCGGCGCCCGCTGCGTCGCCGCCGACGCGGTGGCCGCCGGGGCCTCCCGGGCCTCCGCCGAGGAAGGCGCGCTCCTGCTGCGCGAGGTCGTACGGATGACGGCGGCCGCGTCGGCCACCCGCAACTACCTGCACGGCGGGATGGAGTCGGCGGGCAACACCCTGCACCTCGTCTTCGGGGACGGACGCGAGATCGAACTGGCCCGCACCCTGGCCGGGGCCGGCCACCTGACCCTGCTGGTCACCACCGCGGAGGCCGCGGAGGCCGCGGAGGCGGCCGTCGTCCGGCTGCCGCGGTGCGCGGACGCTGCCCGGGTGGTCCTGGAGACCGTGGTCGTCCAGGAACTGGTGGCCCAGCTCAGCGCGGAACGCGGCCTGCCGATCGAGTCCTTCGTCTTCGCGAACGACGACACCAAGGAAGGCGGGCTGGACGGGGCCCAATTCGGCGGGGCCGCCCGCTCCCCGGTGCGCTGAGCAGGTCCCCCTGCCCGGGCGAAACGGGGCGGACGGAGGCCGGTGACCCCGCTCCCGGGCGCCGTCCCGGGCCTGCGATCATCGGGCCATGGACCTGGACGACGTACTGCGGCGGCTGGCCTCCGTCGGGCCGTTCTTCACCGCACCGTCCGCCGCGGAGCCGCCCGGGCCGGGGTTCCGGCCGCTGTCGCAGCTGTACGGCGAGCGGCTCGGGGAGTACGTCGGTGAGGTGGGCCGCCGCATGGGCACCGGCCCCGGCCGGGTGGCCGCCTCCACCGCGCAGCTCGGCATCGCCTCCCGGCTGTGGTCCCTCGGGCTCGGCTGCGCGGCGCTGACCGGGCGGGTGCCGGACCTGGCCCCCGACCGGGTGTGGTGGCGACTGCCGGAGGCGGGGTCGCTGGAGCTGTGGCTGCCCCGTCCGGCGGACCTGCCGGGGGAGGAGCTCGGGGCCACGGTGCTCGGGAACCTCGCCGTTCTGGACGCGGGGCTCCGCTCCCGCTTCGCGCTCTCGCCTCAGGTGCTGCGCGGCAATGCCGCCTCCGGCCTGGTCGGGGCCCTGCGGGTGCTGATCGACCGGGTTCCGGCGGGCGGCGCCGTGGCCCTGGCCGCGGCGCTGCTGGCCGACGGCGGGCCGCTGGGCCGCACCGGCACCTTCGTGCACGAGGAGGGCCTCGGCGTGGCCTTCGTACGGCGCAGCTGCTGCCTCTACTACAAGGCGCCCGGCGGCGGTCTGTGCGGAGACTGCGTGCTGCGCACCAGGTAGGGGGCGAAACGAACGGGGCCACCGGGGAGCGGTCGCGCTGCTCCCCGATGGCCCCGACGACGGGCCGGACCCCTAGAAGGTGAGGTTCCAGGCGTCGATCTTGCCGGTATCGGCGTTGGCGTTGTCGTTCACACGGAGCTTCCAGACGCCGCCCGCGACCTCCGGGGAGGCGTCCACGGTGAAGGTCTGGATGATGTTGTCCGTGCCGCCGCCCGCCCGGTTGGACAGGGTGTAGACGCTTCCGTCGGGTGCGACCAGGTCGACCTTCAGGTCACCGATGTAGGTGTGCTTGATGTCCACGCCCACCTTGAGGGTGGCCGGCGCGTTGCCGCTCACCCCGCTGACGGTGATCGGGCTCTCCACGGTCGCGTTGTCGTTGATCGCGAAGTCCGCGGTGTTCTCGAAGTACTTGCCGGTCGGCGGAGTGGAGCCGCCGACCGCCTTCAGCGCGTCGACCTGGCCCTCGCCGAAGAAGGCGTTGTTGGCGGTGGTCCCGGTGCAGCGGCTGTCGGAGGGGCAGGGCACGTCGTTGGCCTGGGTGGCCAGCTTGTCGCGCAACTGGGCCGGCGTGATGCCCGGGTTGGCGCTCGCGAGGAGTGCGGCGACGCCCACGACGTGCGGAGTGGCCATCGACGTACCGCTCTTGGTGCCGTACTTGCCGCCCGGCAGGGTGGAGTAGACGTCGCTGCCCGGGGCCGCGACGTCGATGACGCCCGCGCCGAAGTTGGAGAACGAGGCCTTCGTGGTGCCCGTGCCGTTCGCCGCGACCGTGACCACGCCAGGGAGTTCGGTCGGGATGTCGAGGCAGGCGTTGGTGATGGTCCGGGTGGTCGGCGTCGAGTCGTTCGGGCTCGCCGAGTCCGTGGTCTTGTGGGCGAGGTCGTAGTTCTCGTTGCCCGCCGCGGCGACCTGGAGCGAGCCCTTGCCCTCGGCGTACTCCTGGGCGCGCTTGACGCCCTCGATGATGGCGGCCTGGTCGATGTTGTCGGGGCAGTTGAACTGCCACGGGTCCGTGTAGTAGCTGTTGTTGGTGACCTTGAAGCCGTGGTCACCGGCCCAGACGAAGCCGCAGATGGTGTTCTCGGCGAAGAAGAACGAGTTGCCCGGCTCGGCGACGCGGACCGCGGAGATCTTCACACCGGGTGCCACGCCGACGACGCCCTTGCCGTTCTTGGCGGCGGCGATGGTGCCCGCGACGTGCGTGCCGTGGGTGTCCACGTCACGCCAGGCGCCGGCGCGGGTGTCCGGCTTGCCGTAGGCGCAGGAGACGGAGTCGGCCGCGTTGAAGTTCGGCGCCAGGTCCTGGTGCTGGTCGTCCACACCGGTGTCCAGGATGCCGACCTTCACGGAGGCCGAACCGGGGTTGACGGCCCAGGCCTGGTCCGCCTTGATCTGGCTCATGTCCGCGCGGACGGGCTCGCCGGTGCCGGTCGCCGACTGCGCCGGGTTGGCGGGCAGGGCCGGGTTGTAGGCGTCGGCCGGAACGTCCGAGGTCCGGGTGGCGCCGACCTTCTGGACGCCGCTGACCCCGCGCATCGTGGACGCGAAGGAGGCGGACGCCGAGTGGGCCACGATCACGCCGATGGCGTCGAAGTTCGAGAACACCGTGCCGCCGTTGGCCGCCACGGCCGAGCGGACGGCCGAGCTGTCACCGGGAGCGGTGATCACGAGGTAGGCACGGGTGCCGGCAGCCCAGGTCGCACTCTGGGAAGCCGGGGCCGCGGCCCGGGGAGCCGGGGCGGGGGCCCCGGACGAGGTCACGGGAGCCGTGCCGGCGAGCGCGGCGGGGGCTCCGAAGGTCAGTGCGGCGCCGAGGGCGGCGGCCAGCACGAGGGTACGTCGAGGTCGGCTGGATATGTGGGGTATCAATGCGTCCTCCGAAGGGCCCGGTGGTGCTGGTGGTACCTACCGGGCCGTACGAAACGAGTGGTGGACGCAAGATGTCAGACGCGTGCCCCTCTGCGGAAGTACCTTTCACCGCACGCCGGTTCTCGGATGGGTGGCTGAAAATCGCCTATCAGCCCGGGGTGTCGGCGCCGACCGGGCGGGGCACCGTGGGGGGAGAGCCCCGCCCGGCCGGTCCGGCGCGCGTACCGGCGTGTGCCGTTCTAGACCGGTACGCCGTCCTTGCCCCCGGCCGGCTGCCCGGGCATCGGCGCGGACCGCGCGTCCTCGTGGCCCGCGTCGCCGCCGCCCTGCGGGGCCTCGCCGCCGTGCCCGTCGTCCGTCAGCGTCGCCTCGTCGAACGGCAGCCGCCCGGCGAGGACTTCGGTGGCCCGGCCGCGGTCGAACTCCTTGGTCCAGGTCCCGATCAGTACGGTCGCCACCGCGTTCCCCGCGAAGTTCGTCAGCGCCCGCGCCTCGCTCATGAACCGGTCGATGCCCACGATCAGGCCGACGCCGTCGACCAGTTCGGGCCGGTGCGACTGGAGGCCGCCCGCCAGGGTGGCCAGGCCGGCGCCGGTCACCCCGGCGGCCCCCTTCGAGGCGATGATCATGAACAGCAGCAGCGAGATCTGCTCGCCCAGCGCCAACGGCTTGCCCATCGCCTCCGCGATGAAGAGCGAGGACATCGTCAGGTAGATCGCGGTGCCGTCCAGGTTGAAGGAGTACCCCGTCGGCACCGTGATCCCGACCACCGGCCGGGACACGCCCAGGTGCTCCATCTTCGCGATCAGCCGCGGCAGCGCCGACTCCGAGGAGGAGGTGGACAGGATGAGCAGGAACTCGCGGCCCAAGTAGCGCAGCAGGGCGAAGACGCTGACGCCCGTGCACAGCCGCAGGAGGGTGCCGAGGACCACGATCACGAAGAGCAGGCAGGTGGTGTAGAAGCCGATCATGATGACCGCGAGGGACTTCAGCGCGTCGACGCCGGTCGCGCCGACCACCGCCGCCATCGCCCCGAACGCGCCCACCGGCGCCGCCCACATGATCATCGCGAGCACCCGGAAGACCAGCTTCTGCAGGTGCCCGACCCCGCGCAGCACCGGCTCGCCCGCCGTCCCCAGCGCTTGCAGCGCGAACCCGCACAGCAGCGCCACCAGCAGCGTCTGGAGCACCTCGCCCCCGGTGAAGGCCGACACCATCGTCTTGGGAATGATCCCCAGCAGGAACTCGGTGGTGTCCTGAGCCCCGCCCGCCTTCGCCTGCGCCTCGCCCGCGCCCCGCACGGCCTCGGTCAGGTGCAGCCCGCTGCCCGGCTCCAGCAGGTTGCCCACCAGCAGCCCGATGGCGAGGGCGACCGTGGACATCACCATGAAGTACCCGAGCGCGAGCCCGCCGACGGCGCCCACCTTGGCGGCCTTGCGGACCGAGCCGATGCCCAGCACGATCGTGCAGAAGATCACCGGCGAGATCATCATCTTGATCAGATTCACGAAGCCCGTGCCCAGCGGCTTCAGCTCGACCGCAGTGCCGGGCGCGGCCAGGCCCGTCACGATGCCGAGCACCACCGCGATGATGACCGCGATGTAGAGATAATGGGTTCTGTCGCGCCTGGCGGCCACGTCGCCTCCTGAAGATGAATACGTCCCGCGCCGACCATCGCCCAGCCTGTGACCCCGGTCACCCTTGCGTTCATTGAGTTCACGGCCGGGTGCACACTGAGCGTCATGTTCCGTTTCCCCCGTCCGCGCAGCCTCGCGGGTCAGCTCTTCGCCATGCAGGTGGTGCTGGTCGCGCTGGTCGTCGCCGGCTGCGCGGTCTTCGCGTACGCCACCGCGCGCCGCCAGGCCGAGGAGGCGGCCGGGCGCCAGGCGGGCGCGGCGGCCCGCGCGGTCGCGGACTCGCCCTCCGTGCGGGAGGCGGTCAGCGGGGCCGACCCCTCCGCCGCGCTCCAGCCCTACGCGGAGCGGGTGCGCGCCGACACGGGCGTCGACTTCGTGACGATCATGTCCCCGGACGGACGCCGCTGGACCCACCCCGATCCGCGCCGGATCGGCGAGCGCTTCCTGGGCAACACGGCGGCCGCCCTGCGTGGCGAGACCTTCAGCGAGACCTACACCGGCACCCTCGGCCCGTCCATCCGGGTGGTCACCCCGGTCACCGCCGACGGCCGGGTGATCGCCCTGGTCAGCGCGGGGATCACGGTCCGCGCCATCAGCGACCGGCTCGGCGGCCAGCTGGCCGCCCTCGTCTGGGTCGCGGCCGGCGCCCTGGCGCTCGGCGGCGCGGGCACGTACGTCGTCAACGCCCGGCTGCGCCGCCACACCCACGGCATGAACGCGGCCGAGCTGAGCCGGATGCACGACTACCACCAGGCGGCCCTGCACGCCGTCCGCGAAGGCCTGCTGATGCTCGACGGGCAGCGCAGGGTCACCCTCATCAACGACGCGGCCCGCGAACTCCTCGGCCTGCGCGGCGAGGTGCGGGGGCGGGGCGTGGACGCGCTCGGCCTGCCCGCACCGCTGACCGGAGCCCTGCTCGCCGACCGCCCCCGGGTCGACGAGGTGCACCTGAGCGCCGACCGGGTCCTCGTCGTGAACAGCTCACCGGTGGCGGGCGGCGGCCGGCACGGCACCGTCGTCACCCTGCGTGACCACACCGACCTCCAGTCGCTGACCGGCGAGCTGGACCACGAGCGCGGTTTCACGGAGGCACTGCGCTCGCAGGCCCACGAGGCGGCCAACCGCCTGCACACCGTCGTGTCCCTGATCGAACTCGGCCGCACGGACGAGGCGGTGGACTTCGCGACCGCCGAACTGGAGCTGGCCCAGGCCCTCACCGACGAGGTGGTCACCGCCGTGGGCGAACCCGTCCTGGTCGCCCTGTTGCTGGGCAAGGCGGCCCAGGCGCACGAACGCGGCGTCGAACTCGTGGTCACGCACGACAGCGCACCGCCGGCCGCCGCGGCCGGCGTGCCCCCGGCCCGGGACCTGGTCACGGTGCTGGGCAACCTCATCGACAACGCCGTGGACGCCCTGACGGGCACCGCCGGAGGGCGGGTCCGGGTGACCGTCCGCGCCGCCGACGGGGAACTGCTGCTGCGCGTCGCCGACAACGGGCCCGGACTGCCCGCCGGCGCCGACGTGTTCCGGCGCGGCTGGTCGGGCAAGGGGGCGGGGCGCGGCCTCGGCCTCGCGCTGGTGCGCCAGGCCGCGCACCGGCACGGCGGCAGCGTGAGCGCCGCCGATGTGCCGGGCGAGGGCGCGGAGTTCACCGTACGGCTGCCGCTCGCACCGCTCGTGCCGCATTCGCCGCAGGACCCGGGGGTGCGGGGATGAGCGACGAGGACGCGCGGGTGCGGGTGCGGGTGCTGGTGGTCGAGGACGACCCCGTCGCCGCCGCCGCGCACGCCCTGTACGTCGGCCGGGTGCCCGGCTTCACCGCCGTCGGCGCGGTCCACACGCTGTCGGCGGCGACCCGCGCCCTGGAGCGGACCCGGGTCGACCTGCTGCTGCTCGACCTCGGCCTGCCCGACGGCAACGGACTGCGCTTCGCGCGCGGTCTGCGCGCCGCCGGGCACCCGGTGGACGTGATCGTCGTGACCTCGGCGCGCGACCTGGCGGTGGTCCGCGAGAGCGTCTCGCTGGGGGTGGTGCAGTACGTGCTGAAGCCCTTCGCCTTCCCGACCCTGCGCGAACGGCTGCTGCGCTACGCCGAGTTCCGCGGCGCCGCCGGCGAGGCGGCGGGACAGGACGACGTGGACCGGGCGCTCGCCACACTGCGGGCGCCCCGGCCCGCCGAGCTGCCCAAGGGCCTGAGCGCGCCCACCCTGGACCGGCTCGCCGCGCTGCTGCGGGCGGCCCCCGAGGGGCTGACGGCGGCCGCGGCGGCCGCGGCGGCGGGCACCTCCCGGATCACCGCCCGGCGCTACCTGGAGCACCTGGTGGACACCGGGCGGGCGGCCCGCACGCCCCGGTACGGCCAGGTCGGCCGCCCCGAACTGCACTACCGCTGGCTGGCCTCCGACGATCAGGGCGCGACGGGCTCCACGTCGAAGGTGTAGAACTTCCGGTGGTCGAGCATGTCCGCGGGGGTCACGTCGTTCCACGGCCGCATCGTGTCGTGCAGGTCCACCACGTCCGGGGTGCCCGCGGCGGGCAGGTAGGGCGACCGCGGGTGCCGGGCCTGCCACTCGGCCCAGAGCTTGTCGATGTAGGCGTGGTGCATCCAGAACACCGGGTCGTTGGGCGAGGCCCCGGTGCCCATCTGGCCGCCCACCCACACGTGCACGCGGTTGTGCAGGTTGGGGCCGCGCCAGCCTTCCAGGTGGTTGCGGAAGCCGCTGGAGGAACTGTTCCACGGCGCCGAGTCGTAGACGGACAGGGCCAGTACGGACTCCACCTCGGCCTTCGTCGGCAGCTCGGCCACGCCGGTGCCGAGCGCGCGGCGCAGGTACTCGCGCCCGTCGACGCGGACGGCGAGCGGCCACTTCCCGGCGGAGTGGGCGAAGGGGCCGTCCATGACCTGCCCGTCGCGCGCCCGGCCGGTGCCGCCGAGGAAGTCGGCGGCCCACAGCGAGGAGCGGGGGGTGCGGTCGGTGGTCCAGTCCCAGTAGGGGAGGGCGACGGCCGGGTCGATCCGCTGCAGGGCCGTCTCGAACTCGATGAGGAAGCGGCGGTGCCAGGGCAGGAAGGAGGGGGAACGGTGGCCCACCCGGTCACCGCTGTCCGTGTCGCCCATGATGAAGCCGTTGTGGGTGGTGACGAACCGGTCGTAGCCGCCGGTGCGCTTGAGTTCGACCAGCGCCGAGGTGAAGGCGCGCTTCTCGGCGGGGGTCAGGGTCGCCTGGTTCTTGCGCACGGTCATCACATGCCGCCCATCGGGACGAGGACGGCGCCCTGGAGTTCGCGCACGGCGGCGCGGGCGAGGGAGGGCAGGTCGGGGAAGGTCTCGTAGTGGTTGACGACGCTGATCCAGCTGGAGTCGGCGTTGCGCATCACGTGGAGTTCGGCGCCGTCTATCCGGACGGTCGGGAGGCCGGGGGAGTGGTGGCCGCCGTGGTGGTCCCCGCCCTGGGCGGGGGTTATCCGGATCCGGCGGCCCTGGTAGACCTCGTCGAGGGTGTCGCCCGCGCGGGGTGCGGGCACGGTCGCGATGGCGGGCAGGGTGGCTGCGTGCGCGGTGGCGGCGAGGCCGAGCAGGGTGAGTGCGCCGGCAGAGGTCCCGAGGACCCGGCGGCGGCTGATCTGGTTCATGGGACGAAGGATGATCATGGGCGCGCCGGCCGCTCAACCGGTTGGCCGTGATCAGGACATCTGCCGATAAGTTGCGCAGAAAACCATATGGGGGATCTTCCCGTACGTGCGGGATCCGCAGGCCCGAACGAGAAGATCGCCCGTTCCGACCCTAGGTGAGCGCAAGTTCTTCTGGCATATGTGACGACTATGTGGAGGGTCACACTGCGGAGTCGACCGGAAGCGTTCGGTCGAACCGCTCTGCGTGCGCCGTCCCGCCCGCCTCCCGGCCGCTCCGCATGGGGCGCCCGTATAGTCCCGATATGGCACTTCATGAGATGAAGGACCCGCCCACCGGAGCGCCCCGCACGGGGGACGACCACACCGACGACGTCGCCACGGACGTGTTCGCGTCCCCGCTCAGCGGCCAGGTGCTGCCCAAGTACCGGATGCCGCAAGAGCACTCGCCGACCGAGGTCGTCTACTCGCTGCTCCACAACGAGCTGCTCCTGGACGGCAACGCGGCCCAGAACCTGGCCACCTTCTGCACCACCTGGTCGGACGACGGCGTGCGCCGCCTGATGGGCGAGTGCATCGACAAGAACATGATCGACAAGGACGAGTACCCGCAGACCGCCGAGATCGAGGCGCGCTGCGTCAACATCCTCGCCGACCTGTGGAACGCCCCGCCCGGAGGCGCCGCGACCGGCTGCTCCACCACCGGCTCCAGCGAGGCCGCGATGCTCGGCGGCCTCGCCCTCAAATGGCGCTGGCGCGCCCGCCGCCGCGCCGAGGGCAAACCGGCCGACCGCCCGAACCTGGTGTGCGGACCGGTTCAGATCTGCTGGGAGAAGTTCGCCCGGTACTTCGACGTGGAACTGCGCCAGGTGCCGCTGGAACCCGGCGCCACCGGCCTGCGCCCCCACCAGCTCGCCGCGTACGTCGACGAGAACACCATCGGCGTCGTCGCCATCCTCGGCGTCACCTACACCTGCGACTACGAGCCGGTCGCCGAGATCGCCGCCGAACTCGACCGGATCCAGGCCGAGCACGGCTGGGACGTCCCCGTCCACGTCGACGCGGCCAGCGGCGGCTTCGTCGCCCCCTTCCTGCACCCCGACGTCGTCTGGGACTTCCGGCTGCCCCGCGTGGCCTCCGTCAACACCTCAGGCCACAAGTACGGACTCGCGCCGCTGGGCGTCGGCTGGATCGTCTGGCGCACCGCCGACCTGCTCCCCGCGGAACTCGTCTTCACGGTGGACTACCTCGGCGGCGACATGCCGACCTTCGCCCTCAACTTCTCCCGCCCCGGCGGCGAGATCATCGCCCAGTACTACCTCTTCCTGCGGCTGGGCCGCGGCGGCTACCGGCGCGTCCAGCAGGCCTGCGCCGACACCGCCGGCTACCTGGCCCGCCAGATCCGCGGCATGGGCCCCTTCACCCTCCTGTACGACGGCCAGGGCGGCCTGCCCGCCGTCTGCTACGCCCTCACCGACCCGGGAGCGAGCGGCTTCACCCTGTACGACCTCTCCGACCGGCTGCGGATGCGGGGCTGGCAGGTGCCGTCCTACCCGCTGCCCGCCGACCGCGGCGAGACGGTCGTGCAGCGCGTGCTGATCCGGCACGGGGTGACCCGCGATCAGATCGCCCTGCTGGTGGGGGACCTGCGCCGGGCCGTGGAGCACCTGACGAAGGCGCCGCCGACCGCCGCCCCCACCCCGCAACCGGGCTTCCACCACTGACGCACCGCCGACGCGCACCGGGCACGCGCAGGCCGGGCGCGGTCGCCACCGGCGGACCGGCCGGCGCCGCCGCGCACGGATGAACTTCGCCGCCGCCCGGCGCGGGCTGCGCCGGGGGCGGGGCCGGGGCACGGACCGTGGGACACATGATCCGACCCCCCGTGCGCGGCGCCCGCAGCGCCCGCGGTGGCGTGCCCCCCGTCCGCGTCACCGCGCTCACCGCCCTCGCCGTCGCCCTCGTGCTCTGCGGCCCGGGGGCGGCTCCGGCCGGGGCGCGCGGCGGCCCGGGGGCGTCGCCCGGCCCCGCCGCGCCCCGGGCCCTGACCCCGCGGGTGCTGCCCGACCGCGGGCCGCCCCGGCGGGCCCCCGAGGTGTTCCGGGGCGAAGGCTACGACGCCTGCACGGCGCCCTCGGAGGCGGCCATGCGGGCCTGGTGGGACCACAGCCCGTACGGGGCCGTCGGCATCTACACCAGCGGCAGCCAGCGGCACTGCGCGCAGCCGCGGCTCACCGCCGAGTGGGTCCGCCGGGTGCAGGCCATGGGCTGGCGGCTGGTCCCGGTCCACATCGGACGGCAGGCGCCGTGCACGGCGTACGCGCACAAGCCCCGCAGGATCGATCCGGCGCGGGCGGTCGAACAGGGCCGCGAGGAGGCCGCCGAGGCGCTGGCCAGACTGCGGGCGCTGGGCCTCGGCGACGGCGCGCCGGTGTACCTGGACATCGAGGCCTACCGCTCCGCCGACCCGGGCTGCGCGCGGGCGGTGGTCGACTTCGCCAGCGGCTGGACCCAGCGCCTGCACCGGGCCGGGCACCGCGCCGGGTACTACTCCAGCCTCGGCTCCGGCCTCGCCGACCTGGCCGCCGCGGCCCGGTCCGGCACCTCGCCGCTGCCGGACGCGGTCTGGTACGCCCGCTGGGACCACCGAGCGGACACCGCCGACAGCGGCGCGCTGGCCGCCGGGCTGTGGCCGGGCCACCGGCGGATCCACCAGTACCGAGGCAACGTGCGCGAGACCCACGGCGGGGTGACCCTCACCATCGACCGCAACCTCCTCGACGCCCCGGTCGCGGCCGCGCCCACCCGCAGGCACGGCTGACCGGCCGCCCGGGTGTCCCCGCGGAGGTCAGGGCCGGCGGCAGGTGCCCTGCCCGGCCAGCCACCGGGCGGCGGCCTTGACCACCTCGTCGCGGTCCGTACCGATGTCGGCGCGGGAGGCGGGCACTTCCTCATCGGGCGGGATCGCCCCGTCGTAGGTCCGGCCGGTGCGGTCGGCGTCCAGCTCCGTGGTGAGGTTGATGACCGCGCCGTCGGAGAGCGGGAAACCGTCGTTGCCCGTGGGCACGCCGTAGGTGCTCGTTCCGAAGGTCCGGGTGTCCGGGCGCCCCTTGAAGGCGATGAGGAGGGCCTCCGCCGCACTGGCGGTGCCGCCGTCGGTCAGCACGGCGACCGGGGGGTCCGGCGTCCCGAGCGGATCGGCTGGCCCCCAGGGCGATTCCTCACCGTTGAGACGCGGCCTGCGGTTCTCGACGGACCACGGCGTGGCGGCGCCGTCCGCGGTGACGAACGCGCCCACCTTCCCCTCACCGAGCAGCGGTGCGGCGACGGCGAACATCGGCCAGACGTTGCCGCCGGTGTTCTGCCGCAGGTCGAGCATCCAGCCGCAGGCCCCGCCTTCCCGCTCCGCCTCCCCGACCGCCGCACGGCCCTGGCGCACGTAGCGGTCCAGGGTCTCGTCGGCCCCGCCCACGGCCGGCAGCGCGAGGTACCCCACCGCGCCGGGGAGGCGGCGGCCGGTCAGACCGGTGAACGTGTCCTCGGTCCGCTGCCGGGAGATGGCCGCCTCCGTGCCGGTCAGGAACGTGCTGTGGTGGTCCCCGAGTTCCGCGAGCGCCTCCGTGATCACGGCGTAGGTGTCCGACGCGGTGCGCGCCCCCTCGGCCCGGGCGAAGGCCGTGCGCCGCAGGCGCGGCCAGTCGACCTGGTTCCGGCGCACGGAACGGGCCTCCATCACGTCCAGCGCGGCGGCGAGGTAGGCCCGCGCGCTCTGCGGCGCCTGCCGGCCGGCGGAACCGGACGTGCTCCAGCCGTCCCCGGCCAGGAGCAGGACGACCGCCAGGAACACCGGGGCGGCGCGCCAGCGGCGTACCGCGGACCGCACGCCGGTCCACCGTGGCGAGGACCTCGTCGGGGTCATGCCGGACCGCCTCCCTGGGCTGCGCGTACGGCGGGCGGACGCCCGGCACGGCGACGGTCCACGTACACCCGGTTGCTGCGGGGGACCCGCCGGAAGATCATCTTCGCGAGCGAACCGCCCCGGCACAAGGGTCGGCGCCCCCTCGGCGGTGCGCCGACGGCCCGGGCCCGGCGGTCAGGAGGCCCAGCGCATCCCCAGTTCCGACAGGGCCGCGCGCCGCTCCGGGCTCAGGGCGGCCGCCCGGGAGCGCTGGTTGGCGATCCAGGACCCCAGCCGGAGCTGCTCACCGCCCAGGGGCTCCACATGGGTGCGCGGCACGCGCAGGTGGCCCTCCCGTTCCCGGAAGCGGCGGGCGGCGGCCAGGTTCGCCGCCCACGCGTCGGCGTGCGCCCGGCGCGGCCGGGGGCGTTCGGACTCCTCGGCCGGACCCGTCCCCAGCGTGTGCTCCAGCAGCCACCGCTGCGCGCCGGTCAGCCGGTCCCAGCCCAGGCGCTGCGTCCGCAGCCACTGCCCCAGGTCCTCGCCCTGGACGAACGCCTCGCCGGGGCCCGTCGGCAGTGTCCCGCCCGCCTCCAGCCGCATGCGGGTCAGCCGGTAGGCCCGCTGCCAGGAGATGTCCCAGTCCGGACACCACCCCGGATCGATGTCGTCCAGGGCCTCGCGGCGCTCCGGCGACAGGGCGCCCGGGCCTTCGCGGCGGGCCGCGGCGCGCTGGTTCTTGACCCAGACGCCGACCGGGTGCCCCTCCCAGGTCGCCTCCACCGGCGGCAGCAGGTGGCCGTGCGCCGCGGCCCACGCGCGGGCCGCCGACAGCCCCTCCTCGAAGGCCACGTCGAAGGCGCTCCACACCATCCCTAGCGCGTCCAGTTCCGCCGTCCGCTGCCGGCCCAGCGCGCCCCGGCGGTACGCGCGGCGGGCGTCCGAGATCCACTGCCCGAGCGGGAACCGGGCGAGCCCGGGCGGCCAGCCCTCCCCGCCCGACGGCGCCTTGAACCCGAAGGGCACCTTCAGGTCCCCGGCCGCGGCCGCGTAGACGGCGGCGGCCGCCAGCCCGCGCCGCCAGTGCTCGTGCTCGGGGTGCAGCACCCGCAGCCGGACGAAGGCGGCCAGCAGCGCCGGATCGCGGGGCGTGGAGAAGCTCAGCAGGGCCCGGGCCGCCGCGCCGGGAGCGCCCGGCGCTCCGGCCGCCGCCGGGGGCGCGGGCGTCCGGCTCGGCCGCTGCGGCTGGGCCAGCGACTCCACCAGCCTGCTGTCGTGCGCCCGCAGCGCCTCCAGGAGCCGCGCCAGGCTCCCGTACGCCCGCGAGGTCAGCATCGTCTCCGGCGTCTCGCCCGGCTCCAGCAGGACCGGCACCACCAGCGAGGCGACCTTCCCCTCCCCGGGCCGGATCCGCAGCGCCCGGCCCACGGCCTGCACGAGGTCCGGCATCGAGTCGCGCACGTCGGCCCAGAACACGGAGTCGCACTCTTTGGTGTCGACGCCCTCGCCCAGCACCCGGACACTGCCGAGGAACGCCTTCTCCGCGATCCGGTCGGCCGCGAAGGCGTCCAGGACCCGCCGCCGGTGCGCCGCCGGGTGCTGCCCGCCCAGCCAGTCCGCCCACACCGTGCGCGGGTACACCGGACGGGGCGCCCGACTGGTCATCCGCAGCCGGGCCGCGACCGCGGGCAGGCCCGCCGCGAACGCCTCGGCCTCCCGGGTCAGGTGGTGGAAGACCAGGGTCCGCCGGAAGCCCTGCTCGGCGGCCGCCTTGACCAGCGCGGTCTGGAGCGCGGCCAGCCGGGCGCCGCGCACCGCGTCGGAGCGCCCTTCCGGGCCGAGCAGCACCGCCGCCTGGAACTCCGGGTCGCTGACGTCCACGCAGACCACCTGGTACGGCGCGCAGATGCCCCGGTCGATGGCCTCGGACAGGGACAGCGTGTGGCAGCGCGCGCCGAACGGGCCGTCCGGATCGTCCTCCATCGAGGCGACCAGCGCCCCGCCCGGCGCCCGGCCGCCGGCGCTCCGCGGCCCGGAGGCGGCCCCGGAACCGGCGGGGCCCTGCGGCCCCTCCGCTTCCTCGGACCCCCCGAAGGCGGGGGAGACGCGCAGGTCACCGGTGGTCTCGGGGTCCTGCCAGATTCGGGGCGTGGCGGTCATGTACAGCCGGCGGACCGCCGGGATCCGCGCGTTGTCGTGCACCACCGCCCACGGCTTGCCGATCCGCCCGGACGTGCGGTGGGCCTCGTCGACCACGACCAGGTCCCAGGCCGGCAGCCCGGCCAGGTGGGCCCGTTCGACGATGCCGAGGCCGAGGGAGGCGTAGGTGGCGAAGACCGTCACCCGTGACACCGGGCGGCACCATGCGGCGATCCGCTCCGGATCGGTGGTGCTGGGCACGCCCGCCTCCGGCCCGCGCAGCGAGCACACGGCGAGGAAGCGACCGGTACGGCCGCCGTCGCGCCAGGCGGCGACGCTCTGCACGAGCAGGTCGAGCGAGGGCACCAGCACCAGTACGCGCCCGGCCCCCAGCGCCTCGGCGGAGCGGACGGCCACCAGCGACTTCCCGGATCCGGTGGCCATGATCACCTGGGTGCGCAGCCCGGCCTCCGGGGGCTGCCCGCCCGGGGGCAGCTCCAGCGCCCGCACGACGGCGTCGACGGCCTCGCGCTGATGCGGACGCAGGACCTTCCTCGCCATCCGGTGTACTCCGCTCGCCCCGTCTGATCAGCCCATTCGGCTCCTGTCACTATCCTGCCCCGAAATTGAAGCATTCAGGGCCGGCGCGGGGTGTGTCATCGAGCGGTCCTTGAGCGGACGGCCGCGCTCCGGCCGGGCGGCGCTGCGCGGACGCGGGCGGCGCCCCGTGCCGCGGGACGCTCTGGGACGCGGCGAGCGCGTCCCGCCGGCGCCGGCCGGGGAGCGTCAGGGCTGCTGCGGAACGTCAGCGGGCGCCGAAGTCCTGGGTCCACCACGGGCCGCCCGCCCCCTGGCGGACGCCGACCCCGAGGTCCTTGAACGAGCAGTTGAGGATGTTCGCGCGGTGCCCCGGGCTCTTCATCCAGGAGTCCATGACGGAGGCGGGCGTCTGCTGGCCCATCGCGATGTTCTCGCCGTACGTCGACCAGCGGTACCCGGCGGCGGTGATCCGCTTGCCCGGGTCGGCGCCGTCGGGGTTGCTGTGCGCGAAGAAGTCCCGGTCCGCCATGTCGTCCGAGTGGTCCTGCGCGGCGGCGCGCAGCTGCGCGTCGTCCTTGACCGGGCCGCAGCCCGCGGCCGCGCGCTCCTGGTTGACCAGCGCGATCACCTGGGCCACGGTCCCCTGCGGCGCGGCGGCCGCCGGACGCGGAGCCGAGGATTTCGGGGTCGGCTTCGCGCTCGCGCTCGCCGAGGCCGAAGCCGATGCGGAGGCCGAGGCGGAAGCGGAGGAGGACGCCGACGCCGAGGGAGAGGGCGAGGCGGACGCAGAGGCGGAAGCCGACGGAGAACCCGAAGCGGAGGCGGAGGGGACGACCGCCCCCGTCGTGGAGAGCGCGGCCAGCGGCGCGCCGGGAGCGGCGGCGGTCGTCCCGGTCTCGCCCGAGCCGGGCAGCGCGCCCCCGAGGTACAGCGCCCCACCACCGGCCATACAGGCAACGACCACACCGCCCGCGATGACCCTGCGGCGCGTGCGCCGCCGCTTGCGGGACGCACCGCGGCCCGCGTCATGGCGCGCACCGGCCGCGTGCGCCCCCGGGCCCTTCGCGGCGCCGGGGGAGGGAGCGTCGTACGCGAACGCGGCCGCAGCCGTGCTCGCCTGGCGGACCGCGGCCAGCACCGCCGCCGACACGGGGACCAGCGCCAGCCCGGCCAGCAGCCCCTCCGCCGGGACGAGGCCGTTCCACAGGCCCGCGCAGCGCACGCACTCCCGCGCGTGCCGTGCTATTCGCTTGCGCCACAGCGCCGACGGCAGCCCGTCCCAGCCGGCCGCCACGGCGCGCAGGGCCTCACACGGCGGCTGGGCGTCCAGCGCCCGCTCGACCACCCGCGCGGACTCCAGCTGCGCCTTCATCCGCTGCACGCGGACCGCGGTGTGCTGCGGGGACAGCTCCAGCGCCGCCGCGACCTCCGCTCGGGTGAGTTCCCCCGCGCACTCCAGCCACCACAGCGACAGCAGCGCCCGGTCGTCCGGCTCCAGCCAGCGCGTGGCCCGTGCCGTCTCGCGCCGCTGCCCGGTGAGGTTCAGCTGGACGACGGTCAGGTCCACGAAATCGGCGCCGGGGTCGGCCAGTTCCCGCGCCGCCTCCAGCCCGCTCGCGTCGGGTCCGGTGCTGCGGGCCTGCCAGTGCGCCCGTACCCGGTTCATCGCGATCGCCACCAGCCACGACCGGAAGCTCTCGTCGGAGCGCAGCCCGCCCAGGCCGTCGAGGGCGCGCAGCATGGTGTCCTGGACCACGTCGTCCACGTCCACGGAGCCGTTCAGGGCCCGGCCGACGATGTTGTAGACGAGCGGCAGGTGCGCGCCGACGAGTTCGTCCTGCGCCCCCGGATCGCCCGCGCGGGCGGCCGACACCAGCGCTGCGATGTGCTGAGTACTCATGTGATGATCCCTGTCCGTACCGGCGGTCGATGGTGCCCAATACCTGGGAGACCGCCGAGCGGGGCCCCGATAACACTTATCGGTGAGCACTCTCTCGCACAAGGGGGCGGGGGGCGCACGGGGGGCCGATGGAAGGGGCCGACGGAGGGACCCCGGGGCCGGCCGCGCGGCCGGTCGGGGGACCCCCTCCCGGGGCGGGGGCCGGTGCCGGACGGGTGTCGGTTCGCGCCACCCGGGGCCCCCGCCGGCCGTCGGGTCAGTGGCCGCGCAGCCCCCGGTCCACGGCCGTCATCAGCTCGCCGTCCGCCGTGTCGCCGTCCAGCGACCAGAACATCGCGCCGCCGAGGCCGTGCTCGCGGATGTACGCCGTCTTGGTGCGCAGCACCTGCGGGTCGTCGTAGGTCCACAGCGTCGTGCCGTCGAAGAGCCACGCGCTGCCCGCCCGGCGGTCCCGGTGCAGGGTGTACGCGCCGGAGTCGGCCAGTTTCCTCAGCGCCTTGTAGTCCTCGTACCCGGCGGACCACGTCGCGGGCGCCGGGCCCGTCGCCGGGCGGCCCATGCCGTCGCCGCCGCCGGTGACCCCGGTCCAGCCCTGACCGTAGAACGGCATGCCCATGACCAACTTGCCCGCGGGTGCCCCGCGCCGCAGCCACGCGTCCACCGTCCCGTCGACGCTGAAGTCGTTCCGCGCGTACAGGGCCGACTGCTGGGCGGTGGTCTTCTCGCCGGAGACGTGGAAGTCGTAACCCTGGAGCGTGACGAAGTCCAGGTTCCGCATGATCTTCGGGACCTCGAAGCCCGCGTCGATCTTGGCGGGGGCGGTCGGGACGAAGGCGGTCAGCTGGTACTTCTTCTTCTGGGTCCGCCCGTAGGCGTCGAGCTGGGTACGGAACTCCTGGACCAGCGCCGTGAAGTTGCGCCTGTCCTCCGGGCGGTGGGTGGTGTCGGTGTCCCCGGCCGACCCCGGCCACTCCCAGTCGAGGTCGATCCCGTCGAAGAGGCCCGCGGCCGCGCCCGCGCCGCCGCGGGCACCGTCCTGCGGCAGATTGCCCTTGATGTAGAGGTCGATGCAGGACGCGACGAGCGCCTTGCGCGAGGCGGGGGTCCGGGCGGCGTCCGAGAAGTGCGTGGACCAGCTCCAACCGCCCAGGGAAATCTGTGCCTTGAGGCCCGGATGCCGGGCCTTCAGCTCGCGCAGCTGGTTGAAATTGCCGGCGAGCGGCTGGTCCCAGGTGTCGGCCACGCCGTCGACCGAGCCCGCGGCGTCGAGCGGACGGCCGTAGTCCGCCCAGGCGTCGGCCTCGCCGGGGACGTTGCCGGTGAAGCACGTGCCGTCCGCGCCGATGTTGCCGAAGGCGTAGTTGACGTGGGTGAGCTTGGCGGCGGCGCCGCTCGTTTCGAGGTTCTTGACCTGGAAGTCGCGTCCGTAGACGCCCCATTGGGTGAAGTATCCGACGCGGTGGTAGGCGCGTCCGTGACCGGAGCCGCCCTCGGAAGGGGCGGTGGCGGCTCCTGCGGCGGGCGCGACGGCCGCCAGGAGGGACAGGGAACAGGCGGCGGCCAGCCTGCCGAGCGTACTGCGGCGCATGGGCTTCCTTTGCGGATGCGGGGAGTGGTGCTCCTGAGCCGTGCTGTGCGCGTGCTGTGCATCCGGAAGCTATTGGTCTGGACCAGGGCGGTCAAGGGGGCGGGCGGCCGATGTGGTCAAGGGTGCGGGTGGCGGACGTGTCACGGGGGCAGGTGTCGTACGTGCCGCGGGGTCGGGCGGCCGACGGTCCGGCTCAGGACAGGCTCCACTGGCCGATGTCGTCGGCGGACCCGCTGTTCAGTGCGAACTGCACGGCCGAGGCGCGGGCGTCCTGCGGCAGTTCGAAGGTGACGCAGCCGGTGGCGGAGTCGCCGGGCGCCAGGGACCGTCCTTCGGTGAACTCGGCCCCGGCCGTCGTCGGCAACGCCACGCCGGAATAGCGCTCACCGTCGGCGTCCAGGAGGTACGAGCCGCTGCGCGGCGGGTCGGCGTAGGCGGCCGTACCGGTGTTGAGCAGGCGGAACTCGACCGCGACGAGGCGCCCGGCCGGATCCCGCAGGGCGTGCGCGGCGCGCGGGGCCGCCGGGTCGGTCACGGCGACGAGGGTGACGTCGAGCAGCTCGCCCGGGCGGTTGCCGCGGAGCGAGATGGTCTCGCCGGTGGGGTCGGTGGCGGTCGTCGCCACGGGCCCGCTGACGGTGGTTGCCCCGGGCCCGGCGGCGGCCGTCGCCATGGGGCCGGCGGCCGTCGTCGCGGGTCCGACGGCCGTCGTCCCCGGCCCGGCGCCGAGACCGAGCAGGACCGGTACGGCGAGCGCGAGGGTGGCCAGGGGGGACCGGAGACGGCGCACGGCGGGACCTCCTCGGGCACGGGACACCTCCACCATCCGTCTCCTCCTCCCGCCCCGCCACCCGCGCGGTTCCCACGGGCCCGACCACATCGTGGAAGTGATTGGATCATCCGCCCGCCGCGTGCGAAGCTGGTGTCACCGGAGGGGCGTAGCTCAGTTGGTAGAGCGTTGGTCTCCAAAACCAAATGCCGTAGGTTCGAGTCCTGCCGCCCCTGCACGAAGAAGATCCGCCACAGCCCAGGTGGGAGCCCGCTCCCCCTGGGCTTTCGCGTGGTGCCGACGCGCCCCGCCGATGGCCCGGGCGCGGCCGGTCTGGCAGACTCGGCCGGGTTACCCGGGCGGCGCGGACCAGGAAACCGGTGTGAAACCGGTACGGTCCCGCCACTGTGACCGGGCCCTCGCGGCCCGGGAGTCAGACACTGACGCGCCGCCTCTTCACTTCGACCAGGGGACGAGGATCCCCCGGAGAGGCTTCGCCATGCCGCGTTTCCGCGCCGCCCTGCGCGCGCTCAGCCCGCTCGCCGCCCTGGCGCTCCTGATACCGCTCGCCGCCTGCGCCGCCACCCCGGACGAAGGGGCCCGCGACGGCGTCGCGCCGGACGGAACCACCCGGTCGGCGGCCGCCCCCGGGAGCGGGGGATTCCCGTACACCGTGACCAACTGCGGTGTGACGACGACGTACAAGGCCCCGCCCCGCCGCGCCGTCGCCATGAACCAGCACGCCACCGAATTGCTGCTCGCCCTCGGCCTCGGGGACCGGATGGCGGGCACCGCCTACCTCGACGACGCCGTCCTGCCCGCCTACCGGCCGGCCTACGACAAGATCAAGGTGCTGGCGAAGGAGTACCCCTCGAAGGAGCTGCTCCTCGGCGCCGACCCCGACTTCGTCTACGGCGGCTACTCCAGCGCCTTCGACGCCGCGCAGGGCCGCGACCGCGCCGCGTTGGGCAAGAGCGGCATCAACACCCGGCTCAGCGTGGAGTACTGCACCCCGGGACCGGTCCGGTTCGAGCAGCTGAAGACCGAGATCACCGAAGTCGCCCGCACCTTCGGCGTGCCCGAGCGGGGCGCGAGGCTGATCGAGGACGAGCAGCGCCGCATCGACGCGGTGACCGCCCGCGTCAAGGACAAGGCGCGCCCGAACGTCTTCGTCTACGACTCCGGCGAGGCCGCCGCCTTCACCTCGGGCGGCAACGGCATCGGCAACGAGATCGTCTCCCTCGCGGGCGGAAGGAACGTGTTCGCCGACCTCAAGGACACCTTCGGCGACGTGTCCTGGGAGAAGGTCATCGAACGCGAGCCCGACACCGTGCTGATCTACGACTACGGCGGGACGAGCGTCGAAGCGAAGAAGCAGCGTCTGGTGAACGATCCGGCCCTCGCGCGGGTTCCCGCGATCAGGGACCGCCGTTTCGTCGTCCTTCCGCTGTCCTCCGCCGTCCTCGGGGTCCGCGTCGCCGACGCCGTCACATCCCTGGCCGGCCAGCTGCACCCCGACGCCGCGTGACGGCGGACCGCCGCCGGGCCCCCCTCGTCCTCGTCCTCCTCGCCCTCGCGCTGGTCGGCGGCGCGGTGGCGGGCCTGGCCCTGGGGCCGGTGCGGATCGCTCCCGGCCGGGTGCTGGACATCGTCCTGGCCGGACCGCGTCCCGGCGCCTTCGCCTCCATCGTGTGGGACGTGCGGATGCCGCGCGTGCTGCTCGCCATGGCCGTCGGAGCCGGGCTGGCCGTCACGGGCGCCGTGCTGCAGGCCCTCGTACGCAACCAGCTGGCCGATCCGTTCCTGCTCGGCGCGTCCTCCGGCGCCTCGGCGGGCGCCGTGGCCGTCATCGTGCTCGGCCTCGGGGCGGGCGTCGCGACCAGTGTCACCCTGCCCCTCGCCGCCTTCGCCGGGTCGCTCGGCGCCCTCGTCACGGTGTACGCCCTCGCCCGGCGCGGCGGCGCCATGACCACCGGGCGGCTGATCCTCGCCGGCGTCGCGGTCCAGTACGTGCTCTCCGCGCTGACCAGCCTCGCTCTGGTCCTCTCGGCCCGGGCGGAGCAGGTCCGGTCCATCCTCTTCTGGACGCTCGGCGGTCTCGGCGGGGCGCGCTGGGACCAACTGGCCGTGGCCGCCGTGGTCCTGGCGGTGGGGACCGGACTGCTGCTCGCCCTCGCCCGACCGCTCGACCTGCTGCTCGCGGGGGAGGAGGACGCGCGCACCCTGGGACTCGACACCGGACGCTTCCGGGCCGCCGCCTTCGTGCTGGCCTCCCTCGTCATCGGGGTGCTGGTCGCCTTCAGCGGCGCGATCGGGTTCGTCGGGCTGATGGTTCCCCATGCGGCCCGGATGGTCGTGGGAGCCGGGCACCGGGCACTGCTGCCGGTGGCCGCGCTGGGCGGGGCCGTGTTCCTGACGCTGGCCGACCTGGTCGCCCGTACCGCCGCCGCGCCCGAGGAGATACCGGTCGGCGTCGTCACCGCGCTGATCGGCGGGCCGTTCTTCCTGTGGATGCTGCGGCGTTCCGGCCGCTCCGAGGGGGTGGCCGGATGACGGCGCCGGTGACCTCCGCGCCGCTGGAACTGCGGGCCGAGGCCGTACGTTACGAGGTCGACGGGAACACCCTGCTGCGCGGCATCGACCTCACCGCCCGCCCCGGTGAGACGGTCGGCGTGGTCGGTCCCAACGGCAGCGGCAAGACCACCTTGCTGCGCTGCGTCTACGGCACCTTGCGGCCCACCGCAGGCCGGGTGCTCCTGGACGGCGTGGACGCGGCCACGCTGGGCGTCAAGGAGCGGGCCCGGCGGGTGGCGGTCGTGCCGCAGGACGCGAGCGGCACCTTCGGGCTGACCGTGCGCGAGGTGGTGGCCATGGGGCGTGGTCCGCACAAGCGGTTCTGGGAACAGGACGGGCCGGCTGACGCCCGGCGCGTCACCGCAGCGCTGGCGACGGTCGGCGCCGAGGCCCTGGCCGCCCGCCGCTTCGACGAACTGTCCGGCGGCGAGCGCCAGCGTGCGCTGGTGGCCCGCGCCCTCGTCCAGGACCCCGCCCTGCTCGCGCTCGACGAGCCCACCAACCACCTCGACATCCGCTACCAGTTGGACGTCCTCCGCCTGGTCCGGGACCTGCCCGCCACGGCCTTACTGGTCCTGCACGACCTGAACCTCGCCGCGTCCTTCTGCGACCGGCTGTACGTCCTGGACGCGGGCCGCGCGGTGGCCTCGGGGCCGCCGGGCGAGGTGTTGACGGAGGAACTCCTGGCCGAGGTGTACGGCGTGCGCACGCGCATCCAGGTCCACCCGACGACGGGGGCGCCGCACATCGTCTATCTGCCGTGAGCGGGCGGTCCGGGCGGGTCCGGGGACGGCCGTCCCCGGACCGGCCCGGCGCGGTTTACTTCGGGGTCGCGCCGCTGCCGTAGGGGCGGGTGATGATTTCCATTCCGTGCCCGGACGGGTCCAGGAAGTACAGGCCCCGGCCCCCGTCGTTGCGGTTGATCTCGCCGGGCTGCTTCTGCATCGGATCGGCGAAGTACGGGACGCCTGCGGCCTGGATCCGCGCGAAGGACGCGTCGAACTCCGCCTCGGAGATCAGGAAGGCGTAGTGCTGAGGGGTGACGGTCCCGGACGGGACGGTGGCGAAGTCCAGCGTGACGCCGTTGGCGGTGTCGACGGGGATGAAGGGTCCCCACGCGGTGCCGACTTCGAGTCCGAGGACGTGCGCCAGGAACTGCGCCGACTCCCGGCCGTCCCGGGAATGGATGATGGTGTGGTTCAACTCGACCGACATGGGTGAATGCCTCCGTAAGGCACCTCACGGTCACCTCCATGCCTCACCCGGACGGTGACCGGCACGCGATGACGTGAACACGATCCTAGACGGTCGGCGCCGCGAAGCGCGGACGGCCCGAGCACCGAAGGCCGCCCAGCCGGTGCGGGAGGCCACTTGGAGCGGCGAAACGCAACTTCGACAGGTCCGGCCCAGGCGGTTACCTTCACCTGGTCGCGGCGATCGCCCACGGTTGCGCAGGAGTTCCCCGTCCGGCGATCCCCGTCCCCCACATCAAGCGGCCCGTCCCCAAGGAGAGACGCATGCCCCGTCTTGCCCTGTACACCTTCGGCGTCCTGACCTCACCGCTCGCCGATCCCGGACCTCTCACCCGTGCGTTCTACGACAGTGGTGAGGCCGTCTACCGGACGATCAGCCAGTACCCCGGATACCTCGCGCACGCCGAAGCGGCAGAAGGCGGCGGCCGGGGCGCGCTCTTCGACGCGGACTGGGGTGCGTGGGGAGAGTTCGTTGTACCGGCCTGGTACGGCAAGGGCCGCACGGCGGAGACCACCGCCCTGGCGGCGACCCTGTCCCTCTGGACCGATCTGCGCCCCGCCTTCGAAGCCATCTACACCGGTCCGCACCGCGAGGCGCTGAACAGGCGCCACGACTGGTTCGAGAGGACGGGACACCCGAATTACGCGTTCTGGTGGACCTCCGACGATGTGACACCCACCTGGCAGGACGGGGTTTCCAGGCTGGAACACCTCCACACCCACGGCCCGGCGCCGCACGCCTTCACCTTCCGGCACTCGTTCACCCCGGAGGGGACTCCGTGCACGCTCACGGGCACCGGCCCGCAGAGCGACCTGGCGCGCTGAGTCGCCGGTCGGCGCGATCACGCACCGCCGTACACCGCCTTGACGTTGTCCCGGGCCGGATGCGTCCGGCCGGCCGGGCCCGCCGCGAACACCCGCAGCAGGTTCTCCGTCACCCGGGTCGTCAGCGCCCCGGCGCGCGCGTCCAGCCCGTGGTTGGCGCCGCCGCGCCCGTCACCCTTCGCGTCGAGGGCCTCGACCCAGCGCATCGTCCCGGTGGCGAACACGCCGGCGCCGCTCGGGGTCGTGTAGTAGGCGGTGTCCTGGTGACTGGGCCGGCCCTCGCACACCACGGGGGAGTGGGCCAGTATCTCGATCGGCCGGGGCGTCGGGAAACCGGTGCTGACCTTGTCGTACTCCACTCCCACCAGGTGCGGGAAACGGTCGGTGGGCTTCACGCCCGTGCCCTCGAAGAGCCAGTGCCCCGGGTTGGTCACCACGTACGGGGCGTCCACCGGGTAGCCGTCGTAGATCACGCCCAGCAGCGAACTCTCGGGGTCCGCCCCGGGCGCGGAACGGAAGTCCACGGTGGCCGGGTGACCCCGGGTGAAGCCCGGGTCCTGAGCGTAGGACGTCTTGTAGCAGACGACGGTGCGGTCCGGGCCGAGGTCGCTCTCCTCCAGGCGGATGCGGCGGTAGCAGCAGTTCGCGCCGAGTATCGCGATGTTGCTCCCCGCGTCCCGGGCCGCCGTGATGTGCGCGCGCTGCTCGGGGGACCAGTACTCGTCGTGCCCGAGCGAGACGACCGTCGTGGCCCCCTCCAGCAGGCGCTTCTCGCGGGCCACGTCGGTGGTCGTGGTGTAGGCGAGGGGTATGCCGAGCCGCTCGGCCAGGGCGATCAGCGGGGCCTCGTAGACCAGGAACAGCCCCGCGCCGTCGTCGTACTCGTACGGCCGGTCGAAGGTCACCGACAGGGAACGGGAGGCGAAGCCGCCGCTCGGGCCGTCGTAACTGCTGTACCCGCCCCACTTGTTGTACGCCTGCCAGGTCGCCACCGCGTTGACGATGACGGTGCGGCCCTTGGTCGTGGCCGACCGCACGGTGACCGGGACGAACCGCTGGCCCTCGCCGCCCTGCGCGTCCAGGCGCAGCAGGTAGCTGCCCTCCGGCCAGTCCTTGGTCTCGACGGTGGTGGTCCGCGCCCACCGGGCCCGCACCATCCGCGTGCCCTGCTCCACCGAGGCCTCGGGCTGACGGGCACCGGTGATGGCCTGCGACCGCCACACCAGACGCGCCCGCGCTCCGCCGTACCAGCCCATCCGGTAGGCGGAGACGGTGAACCGGGGTGCCGTGGTCGACACGTGGAGCCCGAACGACTCGCCCGCGAGGACGCTCACCCGGTCGGCGAAGCCCTCGATCGCCCGCGCGGGTCCCGCCTTGGTCACGGCCCAGTCGGCGTTGCCCGGCCGCGCGTTCTCGGCCTTGACGTCGAAGGCGTGCGCCCCCGCCGTCCCCCCGGAACCGGCGGAACCCGACGGCTTCGGGCCGGCGCCCGGCGCACGGTCCCCGCCCGGGCCGTCGGCGGAGTCCGCGCCCTGCGCGCAGCCCGCCACAGCGGCGCCGAGTCCGGCCACTGTGGCCGCGCCCGTCGCGATCGCGAGGAACCGTCGCCTGCCCGCTCCTTCGCCGTGCCCGGCGATGTGCTGCTGATCCATGTAGGGCACGGTATGTCACCCGTTCGGGTGTGTTCGAACCGGGCAGGACGACGTGTTCTCGCGCCCCCCCGGTCCCTCAGCCCAGACGCACCACCACCTCCTCGGCGGCCCCCGCCGAGCGGGTGAGATCGGCGAACTCCAGCCGCAACACGGCGCCGGGGACGGCCGACACCACTCCCGCGGACCGGGAGAGGACCCCGGTGACGGGCCGGTGCCACACCACGGTCAAGGCGGTCCGGGTCCGGGACGGATCGCAGACCCGGACCCTCGCCGTCCCGTCCGCCCTTTCCCGGATGGTCACCGAGCACGGTCCGCCCGCCTCCACCGGACCGGCCGTCCCCGCCTGCCAGAGGTTCACCCCGGTGAATCCCAGGGACGGGACGCGCACGCCCTGCGCCACCTCCGAGTTGGCCAGGACGGTCAGCCAGCCGGGGGCGGCGGCCCGCGCCGCGGTCTGTACCGGCGTGGCGCCCGGGAGTATCTGGTGGACGTACGACCCCGCGGTGGGATCGGTTCCGTGGTCGTACCAGAGGGTCAGGTAGCGGCGCGTCAGTACGCTGGTGGAACCGCTCCGGTTCACGTCGCTCCACCGTCCGCTGCGCTGCTCCCGCAAGGCCCGGAACGCGCCCGCCCCCGACATGACGTACCCGCCGAACCCCGCGATGTGGGCCCAGCCCGGCGAGGGGAAGGCCGCGGACCAGCCCGGGTTCGCCGGCTGGACCGCGCCACCGATCGTCAGTGCGTGCGTACCGGAGGGCCCGAGATTGCGGTTGTCGATGACGGTCTCGACGACGGCGCCGTCCGTAGCCCGGATCCCCGCGCCCAGGCACACGATCGTGTCGGCCAGGAAGAACCAGGACAGGCGGGCGGTGAGAGTGCTGGACAGCCCCCGCAGGTGCTGGCCCACCGAGGCGAACTCCCCGTCCGTGGAGCCGCCCACCCACACCGCGTCCGGTCGGGAGGCCCCCCAGTCGCCCCCCGCGCCGTCGGCCAGCACCTTGCGCGAGACGGTGGTCCCGGGCAGCCGGTAGGGGTCCACGGTCGGCCAGAAGGCATCGGCGTACTGCCCGTTCCCGTACGTGGCGCCCCACCAGGAGAGCATTCCGCTGCCGGTGTGCCAGCCGCGCAGGTTCTCCCCGTTGCCCGTCTCGTAGTGGGCGATGCGCCGCGAGGCCATGGAGAGGGACGCCGCCCAGTCGGGCCGCCGGTGCGTGGCCCGGTCCATCGCGCCGAACACCCGGTGGCCGACCGGCTCCGGCGCGGCCAGGACCGCGGGGTCCTCCGCGACCGCGGCCAGCCGGATCAAGGAAGCCAGGGGCAGGGACTCGTCGGCGAGCGGGCGGCTGTAGTAATCGCGCGCCATCCACCCCTTCACCAGCGCCCGCCAGCGGGCCCGCTCGGCGGCGCTCGCTCCCTCGCCGAGCAGCACGATCCCGGCGAGCACCGCGTGGCCCCGGGCGTGGTCGTCCTGCCGCACCTGCCGGACGTCCGCCGCGGCCAGACCCCGGCTGATCGCCCGGCCGGAGACGCAGTCCATCATCAGGCCGTTGTAGAGGAAGGGGGCCCACGCCCGCTCCACCGCGTCGAAGACGATCTGCGCCCCGGGATCGGTCAGGGCCCAGGGCGTCCCCTTCAACACCCCGGCCAGCATGCCCAGGCCGCCGAGCAGCACCGCACCGTACGTGCCCGTGTACGGCACCCAGGAGTGCTGGACGAACGACCCGTCGCGGTACAGACCGTCCCCAGCGGTCACGTAGGGGAAGACCGGCGCGAGGGCGTCCCGGGCCAGGGCGATCTTGGCCGACTGCTTCCCGACCACGCCGCGCACCGCCAGCACCCGGCACAGATCCACCCGGTTCGCGCCGGTACTCGTCCCGCTGTACGCACCGACCGCGCTGTCCGGCACGAAGTGGTCCACAGCCGCGCAGAAATCGGCGATCCGCTCCGCCGACAACTGCTCGTACAGCAGCACGCACAGGTCCAGCAGCGCCTGCGGTGCACCGATCTGCCAGCAGTACCAGTTGCCGTACGGCGCCCGTCCCGCGTGGTAGGCCTGGGCGTGGAGGTGGTCCAGTCCGGTGAGCAGTGCCGTACGCAGGGCCGCCGAGCCCGTCAACCCCGTCCCGGGCCGGACGTAGGCCTCCGCCATGGTCCGCAGCCGGTAGTAGCTCTGCATCAGCATCTCGGGGTCCGTGGAGAACCCGAGGTCGGGCCAGAGCGAACCGGGACCCGGTGCCATGGCGGCCATCCAGCCCCCGGTCATGTCGCCGAGCGCGGCCAGCCGGGAGCGGAACGGCTCGGCCGCGATGTCGGGATCACCGCCCAGGACGAGGCCGCGCCACACCGCCCGCATGCCGTCGTGGACATCCCCCGCCGCGTCGGCGGCCGCCCGTCCGGCGGGCGCCCCGAGGAGGAACGCACCGCCGCCCGCGGTGGAGAGGAAGGCACGCCGACTCCATGAATCCGTCATCGCCAAATCCTTTCGGTCCGTGGAACAACCGAATCGCCGAATCGCCGTTCCAGGGCCATCGGCCGATCGGTCACTCGACATGGGCGCGGTAGCGCTCGATCACCTCCCGCAGCACCTCCGCGCCGTCCCGGGCCCACAGACCCGGCTGGAAGATCTCCACCTCGACCGCCCCCCGGTAACCCGCCGCGTCGGTCAGCTCGCGGAAGGACCTCAGGTCGATGCTTCCGTCGCCGAGCTGCCCACGCCCCAGCAGCACGCCCTCGGGGAGCGGCGTGACCCAGTCCGCCACCTGCACGGACACGATCCGCCCGCCATCACCCGCCCTGCGCAGCTCGGCGGGGAGCCGCTCGTCCCACCACACGTGGTAGGCGTCCGCCACCACCCCCACCTGCTCGGCGGGGAACAGCTCGGCGAGGTCGAGCGCTTGGCCGAGGGTGGACACCACACAGCGGTCCGAGGCGAACATCGGATGCAGCGGCTCGATGCCCAGCCGCACCCCGTGGGCGGCC
The DNA here is from genome assembly GCF_040611795.1 of Streptomyces sp. NPDC006529. NCBI lineage: Bacteria > Bacillati > Actinomycetota > Actinomycetes > Kitasatosporales > Streptomycetaceae > Streptomyces > Streptomyces sp. NPDC006529. Next base: position 74,356 of record NZ_JBEXPB010000030.1, read on the forward strand.
GCCCACGGCGCCAGCTCACTCAGGACCGAGGCGATCCGCTCCCGCGCCCCCACCAGGTCCCGGTCCCCGTCGGGCAGCCCGCCCGACACCAGCACCAGCACGTCGGCGCCCAGTTCCGCCGCCTCCACCACGGCCCGGCGGTTGTCGTCGAGCGCGGCCGCCCGTTCCCCGGGTGCGGCGGCGGTGAAGAACCCGCCGCGACACAGCGAACTGACCCGGATCCCGGCGTCCGCGACGAGCTTCGCGGTCTCCCGCACCCCGAAGGCCCGTACCGGATCGCGCCACAACCCGACCGCCATCACCCCCGCGGCGGCGCATCCGGTCACCAGCTCGGGCACCGACCACTGGCGGATCGTCTCCTGATTGAGGCTCAGCCGAGCCGGCGCCCCCGTCACGACGCCACCCCGTGGACCGCCAGGAGACGGCGCATCCGGCGCTCCGCCCGCTCCGGATCCGGGAACAGACCCAGCAGATCGGCCCCCTCGTAGGCGGTGGCCAGATGGGGGAGGGAGCGGGCCGACTGGAGCCCGCCCAGCATCGTGAAGTGGTCCTGGTGCCCGGCCAGCCAGGCCAGGAAGACCACCCCGGTCTTGTAGTAGCGCGTCGGTCGGGCGAACACGTGCCGCGCCAGGCCCACCGTGCGGTCCAGCAGTGTCCGGAACCGCACCGGATCTCCCTCGTCGAGGGCCGAGGCGGCCCGGGCGGCAAGGGGGGCGATCGGGTCGAAGATTCCCAGCAGCGCGTCACTCGCGCCGTGCTCGTCTCCCTCGATCAGTTCCGGATAGTGGTAGTCGTCGCCCGTGTAGCAGCGCACCCCGGCGGGCAGCCGCCGCCGGATGTCCACTTCGCGGCCGGCGTCCAGCAGGGACACCTTGATGCCGTCCACCTTCTCCGGATGCTCGGCGATGAGCTTCAGAAAGACGTCGGTCGCGTCGTCCAGGTCCTGGTGCCCCCAGTAGCCGGTCAGCTCGGGGTCGAACATGGGGCCCAGCCAGTGCAGGACCACCGGCCGGGCGCTCTGGCGCAAGAGCCTCCCGTACACCTCCAGGTAGTCCTCCGGACCTCGGGCCGCGGCGGCGAGGGCCCGCGAGGCCATCAGGACGGCCGGGGCGCCGCACGCCTCGACGTGGGCCAGCTGTTCCTCATAGGCGGCGGTGATCACGGCGAGGGTGTGCCTGCCCGGGGGAAGCTGGTCGGTACCCGCCCCGCAGACGATCCGGCCCCCCACCGCCAGGGCGTCCGCTGCGGAGCGGCGGATCAACTCCGCGGCGGTGGGCCAGTCGAGCCCCATCCCGCGCTGCGCGGTGTCCATCGCCTCGGCCACCCCGAGTCCCTGGGCCCACAACCGATGTCGGAAGGCGAGCGTGCTCCCCCAGTCGACCGCGGGCGGGCCCACTGCGCAGGCGGCCAGTGGATCGGCGACCACATGTGCGGCGGAGTAGAACCGGCGGCTGCGGGCCGGGAGGAAGGCGAGCGGTTCCAACGGGTCGGCGCAGGGCTCGTAGACGCGGAGCCCGCCGTCCGCCGAGGGCAGTCGGATGCTCACAGCGCCACCTCCGGAACCGGCAGCCGCCGGCCCTCCGCCGAGGAGCGCAGGCCCAGCTCGGCGAGCTGCACCCCCCGCGCTCCGGCGAGCAGGTCCCACTGCCAGGGCTCGTCCCGCACGACGTGTCTGAGGAAGAGTTCCCACTGCGCCTTGAACCCGTTGTCCCAGGACGTGTTGTCCGGAACCTCCTGCCACTGGGCCCGGAACGGCTCGGTCTGCGGCAGGTCCGGATTCCAGACGGGTTTGGGGGTCGCCGCCCGGTGCTGGACGCGGCAGTCGCGCAGACCCGCCACCGCCGAACCGTGGGTACCGTCCACCTGGAACTCCAGCAGCTCGTCCCGGTGGACCCGCACCGCCCACGAGGAGTTGATCTGGGCGACGGCTCCGCCCTTCAGCTCGAAGATGCCGTAGGCCGCGTCGTCCGCCGTGGCCTCGTAGGGCTTGCCGTCCTCGTCCCAGCGGCGGCCGATGTGCGTGCGGGTGAGTGCCTGCACCGTGCGGACCGGCCCGAAGAGTTCGTGCAGCAGGTACTCCCAGTGGGGGAACATGTCGGCGACGATGCCGCCGCCGTCCTGCGCGCGGTAGTTCCAGGAGGGCCGCTGGGAGGGCTGCCAGTCCCCTTCGAAGACCCAATAGCCGAACTCGCCCCGCACCGAGAGGACCTCACCGAAGAAGCCGCCGTCGATCAGCCTCTTCAGCTTCAGCAGCCCGGGCAGGAACAGCTTGTCCTGGACCACGCCGTGCTTGACCCCTGCGGACGCGGCGAGCCGGGCCAGCCGCAGGGACGACGCGAAGGTGAGCGCGGTCGGCTTCTCGCAGTAGACGTGCTTGCCCGCGGTGATGGCCTCGGCCAGAGCCGCCTCGCGGGCGCTGGTGACCTGGGCGTCGAAGTAGATCTCCACCTCGGGATCGGCGAGGACGGCAGCGAGGTCCGTGCTCACGTGCTCCAGGCCGTGCCGCTCGGCGAGGGTGCGCAGCGCCGCCTCCCGGCGGCCCACCAGCACCGGCTCGGGCCAGAGCACGGTGCCGTCGCCCAGGTCCAGCCCTCCCTGCTCGCGCAGCGCGAGCAGAGAACGGACCAGATGCTGGCGGTACCCCATCCGCCCCGTCACGCCGTTCATGGCGATCTTGATCGTCCTGCGCTCCATGGTGACCTCCTTCTCCGTGCTGCCGGTGCTTGATAGAAAGCGCTTTCACTTCGTTCAGGCTAGAGCTGTGGATCTGACCACGGCAAGACTCTTTCGGGTGATAGAAAGCGCTTTCTAAATTTGCGATTATGAAGCTCCACACACCGGACCGAACGAGGTCCGGGCAGCACGGAAGGGGCCAAGTGATGGCGGTGACTCTGGCAGAGGTCGCGGACCACGCGGGCGTATCGCCCGCGACGGTCTCGCGCGTACTCAACGGCGGATACCCCGTGGCGGGCGGCACCCGGACCCGGGTGGAGCGGGCGATCGAGGAACTCGGCTATGTGGCCAACGGTCCGGCGCGCGCCCTCGCGGCGGCCACCTCCGACCTGGTCGGCGTCCTCGTCCATGACGTGGCCGACAGCTTCTTCGGTATCCTCGCCGGTTCGCTGCAGAGCGCGCTCGGCCCGCAGAGCGGCCACCCCGGGGGCCGGCGGCTCGCCGTGGTCTGCAACACCGAAGGCGAGCCCGCCGCCGAACTGGCCTACCTGACCCTGCTCGAAGGCCAGCGGGCCGGGGGCGTCGTGCTCACCGGCGGCGCCGCGGAGGAGCCCGAGCACACCGCGGCGCTGACCGCCCGCGTCACCCGGATCGCTTCCACCGGCGTCCCGGTGGTGTTGTGCGGCCGCCCTCCGCTGCCCGTTCCGGCGGCGCTGCCCGTCGCCACCGTCATGTTCGACGACCACGGCGGCGCGTTCCGCCTCGCGGAACACCTGCTGAGCCTGGGACACCGTCGGATCGCCTACGTCGCGGGGCCGCCCGGTCTCAGCACCACCCGCGAACGCCTCGCCGGACACCGCGCCGCCCTGCACCGCCAGGATCCCGCCCTGGCCAGGGCCTGCGCTCCACTGACCGTCCACGCGAGCTTCGACCGCTCCGCCGGCTATGACGCCACCTGCGAACTCCTGCGCCGTGGGGCGTCCTTCACCGCAGTCGTCGCCGCCAACGACACGGTCGCGACCGGAGTCGCCGCGGCCCTGCGGGAGGAGGGGATACGGATCCCCGAGGACGTGTCCGTGGCAGGCTTCGACGACCTGCCCTTCTGCGTGGACACGGCCCCGGCCCTCACCACGGTGCGGGTGCCGCTGCGGGACGCGGGCACGCTCGCCGCGCAGCTGGTCACGGGACGCCGACTGCCCCCGCCCGGCGGCATCACCACCCTGTCCACCGAACTGATGGTGCGCGGCTCCACCGCGCCCCCACCCATCGGGAGCCGGTCATGAAGTACGCCTTCTCCACGCTCGGCATGCCGGGCACCCCGCTCGCGGAGGCCGCGGCCCTTGCCGCCGCCCACGGATACGACGGGGTGGAACTCCGCGCCCATCCCGAGGAGTCCCTCCACAGCGGCTCCCCGGCCACCGACCGGACCGCCGCGGTCCGGGCCTTCGCCGCCGCCGGGGTCGGCATCCTCACCGTCGCCGGCTACGCCCGGGTCGCGGCCGAGGGGCCCGACGAACCGGTCCTCGACGAACTGCGGGGGCTGACCGCCCTCGCCGTCGACCTCGGTGCCCCCTACGTCCGGGTCTTCCCCGGCGGGGGAGACCGGGAACCTTCCGCAGCGGATGCGACGGCGGTGCGCCGACTCGCCGCCGTCGCACCGTTCGCCGAGCGGGAGGGAGTCCGGATCCTCCTGGAGACCCACGACTCCCACCGCACGGGGGCCGACGCCGCCCGGGTACTGGGCCGTGTCGGGCATCCCGGCGCGGGCGTCCTCTGGGACGTACTGCACACCTGGCTCGGCGGCGAGAGCCCGGCCCGGTCGGCCCGGGAACTGACCGGCCACCTGGGCTACATACAGGTGAAGGACGTGGCATCGGCTGCGGACCTGACCCCGCTGAGCCTGGGGTGCGGGACGCTCCCGCTGGCCGAGGCGGTGGCCGCGGCGCCGCCCGGGGGCTGGCTGTGCTGGGAGTACGAGAGACGCTGGTACCCCGGCGCACAAGAGCTGCCTGGCCTGCTCACCTCGGGCCGGGAGCACCTGGCCGGGCTGGTGCGGGCGGCGCGGAAGGAGGCGGCTCACGCCGAGTAGGCCAGTCGGCCCGGATCGACGGCGTAGCGGAAACCGGCACCGCGGGCGTACCGCTCCAACTCCTCGATGGCCGTGGCCGCCAGACGGTCCAGCTCCCCGCCCAGCGAACCGGCCACATGGGGGGTGAGGAGCACGTTCGGCAGGTTGAACAGGGGGGAGGCGCTGGGCAGGACTTCCGGTTCGGTGTGATCCAGCACGGCGTGCAGGCGGCCGGAGACCAGTTCCTCGGTCAGCGCCGCGGTGTCGACCAGGGCGCCGCGGGCGGTGTTGATCAGCGTGGCGCCGTCCCGCATCAGGGCGAGCCGGGGACCGTCGAGCAGGTGGCGGGTCCGGGGGAGCGCGGGGGCATGGAGGCTGACCACGTCACTGCGGGACAGCAGTTCGTCCAGGGCGACGGACTCCGCGCCCATCGCCTCCAGCTCGGCAGCGTCTGCGTACGGATCGTGGACGAGCACCCGCAGGTCGAAGGGGCGCAGCAGCTCCAGCACCCGCCGCCCGATCAGGGAGGCCCCGACCAGGCCGACCGTACGGCGGTAGTTGCCCACGGCCGGATAGCGGCTCAGCAGGTCGATCGGGCCGCGCGTGGTCCGGTAGAGGTGAGCCGATTCCAACACGCGCTTGTTGGCGAAGAGGATCGCGGCGAGCGTGTACTCGGCGACGGGCACCGCGTTGGCCGCGGCCGCGCTGGACACGAGCAGCCCGCGTTCCCAGCAGGCCTCGGTGACGTGGTGTTTGACGCTGCCGGCCGCGTGGACCACCGCGCGCAGTCGGGGCATCCGCTCCAGGGCCGCCGCGTCCAGCGGCGGACAGCCCCAGCCGGTGAGCAGCACCTCGGTGGCGTCGAGCCGGTGACCGGCCAGGGCGGCGGGGTCGGTGAGGTCGGTGGCGTCGGTGAGAAGGAGGTCGGGGTCCACATCGGCGATCCGGTGGAGTTCGGACACGGTGCGCGGATCGCTCAGGACGGCGGCGCGGGTGCCGGGGCTCATGGCGAGGAGGGTGACGGGACGGTGGATCACTTGACGGCTCCCGCTGTGAGACCCGAGCGCCAGAAGCGCTGGAGACCGAGGAAGGCCAGGACCAGCGGGACGACGGCGACGAGCGAACCGGTGATGACGAGGGGGTACAGCTCCGGCTGCTGGTAGACGCTGCGGTTCCACATGAACAGGCCGAGGCTGACGGGGTAGAGGCGCTCGTCGTTCAGCATGGTCAGCGCGCCGTAGAAGTTGTTCCAGATGGCCGTGAAGGTGAACAGGAAGATGGTCACAAACCCGGGCCAGAGCATCGGGAACGACACGTGGGTGAAGACGCGCAGTTCACTCGCGCCGTCCATCCGGGCGGCGGCGAGCACCTCGTCGGGGACGTAGCCCTCGGCGAACACCCGGGCCAGGTACACCCCGAAGGGGTTGACGAGGGCGGGGACCAGATAGGCCCAGTAGGTGTTGACGGCCCCGGCGGCCGAAGCGATGAGGTAAAGGGGGAGTTGGAGCACGGTCGCGGGTACCAGGACACCGGCGAGGACGACGCCGAAGAGCCGTTCCTTGTGCCGGAAGTCGTAGGCGTGGAAGGCATACCCGCAGGCCACGCTCATGAGGGCGGACACCACGGAGCCGATCACGGTGTAGAGGAGGCTGTTGCCGAGCCAGCGGCCGAAGATGCCGTCGTTGTACGAGAAGACATCGCGGAGGTTGGCGAGGAGGTGGAAGGCGCCGAAGGCGTAGGGATCGGTGGCGAAGAGGTCGCGCCGGTTCTTGGTGGCGGCCACGACCAGCCAGGCGAGGGGCATCAGGGTGTAGGCGGCGACCAGCAGCAAAGCGGCGTTGACGGCGGCTTTGGAGAGGAGGCCGGAGGGACCGCGCCGCACCGCGGGCCGGGTGAGCGTGTGGGTCATGCGGCCCTCCAGCGGTTGCCGAGCTTGGTGACGACGTACGAGGCGGCTCCCGCGACCAGGGGCGAGGAGCAGGGCGGCCGCCGCGGCGAGGCCGTAGTCGTGGCTCTTGAACGCGGCGCTGAAGATGTACATCGTCGGGGACCAGGATTCGCCCATTTCGTTGGCCCGGAGTTGCAGCAACTGGGGTGCGTCGAAGAGCTGCACCGCGCCGACGCAGGTGAACAGCACGGTGAGGACGAGGGTGGGCCGGATGCTCGGCACCTTGACCTGGAGCGCGGTGCGGATGGCTCCGGCGCCGTCCATGGTGGCGGCCTCCAGGGTCTCCCGGGGTACGGCCTGGAGCCCGGCGAAAAAGATGATCATGTTGTAGCCCATCCACTGCCAGGCCGAGATGTTGACGACGGACAGCAGGGCCTCGTCGCGGCCGAAGAAGTTCCAGGAGAGTCCGGCGCCGTCGAGGACGTCCAGCACCGGGCTCATACCGGGGGTGTAGAGGTACAGCCAGATCACGGCGGCGATCAGGCCGGGGACGGCGTGCGGCAGGTAGAAGGCGATCTGGAAGAACCGTTTGGCGCGGGCGAGGGTGGAGTCCAGCAGGAGGGCGAGGAGCAGGGCGCCGCCGACCATGACCGGGACGTAGAGCAGGCAGTAGACGGCGACATGGCGGAAGGAGGCCAGGAAGAGGGGATCGCCGAGGGCGTTGGTGTAGTTCCCGATTCCGCTGAACACGCGCTGCGTGCCGCCGAAGCCGAGACCGGACTGCTCGTCGTGGAAGAGGCTCAACCAGGCGGCGTACCCGATGGGGGCCACGGTGACGAGGGCGAAGAGGAGGAAGAAGGGAGCCATGAAGAGCACGGGGGCCGATACCGTGCCGGGCAGGCGGCTGCCCTTGGCTCGGCGTTGCGAACCGGCCCCCGTGCCGGTGGCTTCGCCGGTGCTGGTGGTGGGCTTCGCGCCGGAGGCGTTGCCCGGGCCGGGACTGGTCCGCAGTCCGTCCGCCAGCTCGGGGCAGTTGGCGAGGCGGGGCCCGGTGCCGTAGGCGGTGGCGGGCTGCGTGGCTGGGGCGTCGCCCGTGGGACTGGTTTCCGTCGCGGCAGCCAGCCCAGGGCCGTCGACGAGATCTGGGCCGCCGCCGAGGCCGGCAAAAGTGCGAGGCTCGGCCCCCGAGCCTGCGCCGGGTGCCGTGCCGGGGCCACGGCCGAACCCCACGCCGAAGGCGTTGACCGCGCCGGGGGTGCATCTCGTAGCGGCGGCCGGCTCGGGGGCGTCGAGGAGCCCGGGGCTGTCGCCGAGGCCGGGCTCAGTGCCGGACCCGGGCTCAGTGCCGGACCCGGGCCCAGGGCCGGACCCGGGCCACGTGCCGGCCTCCGGCCCGGTGCCGGACCCGGGCCCAGGGCCGGACCTGGGCCACGTGCCGGCCTCCGGCCCGGTGCCGGACCCGGGCTCAGTGC